>NZ_JBSFXK010000014.1:0-137040 GCF_053595355.1 Streptomyces sp. NPDC002513
CCACCCGCTGGCTGCCCCAGGCCGACCACCCCCACACCGCAACCACCCGAAAGCCGCAGATCATCGAGCTACAGCGCGGTTCACCACCACGCTCTGAGGCTGGGAGCTGGGCGATGAGCGAGACCAGAACAGCGCGGATCTACAACCAGCGGCACATTCCCCGGAAGTACACCCCTGCCGGGCGTCGCGTGAGCATCTATGTCTCGTGGAGCTATCCGGCCGAGGCGGGCCGGAACACGGCCGAGCTGGACAACCGGTTCTCCACCATGACCGAGGTGCGTCGGGTGGCGTGGCCGGCCTACGAGGACCCGAAGTGGTCGGATCCCCATCATTTCCAGCAGGGCATCGCGGGATCGCTGGAGCTGTTCTTCTGGGCCTGGGTGCCGTTCCAGGACTTCGTCGCGGAGGTGACCGGGCATCCCGTGCCGGTGTACCAGCGCATCGACCAGGCCGGTTTCCACACCCCGCTCGACGAGCGGGTGCTCGACGACACGGACGTCCTGTTCGTCTTCGGACTGGACCACATGATCACCCGGCAGGAGGCGCAGCCCGGGGAGATCGATGCGCTGCGGTCCTTCCTCGCGCGGGAGGACGCCCTGCTGGTCCTGGGGCCCCATCACGACGTCGGCGCGTCGGACGATCTGTCCGTACGGGAGGTGGAGTACCGCCACCACGGCGATCCGCTGGTGCCTCGCCAGCAGCGGTTCGCCACCTACGTCAGGGACGTGATGAAGGGCCTGGGCGTGCCGGTCGTCAACCGGTACGGGCTGCGCCCCGCCACCGGTGAGGACAACCGGATCGCCCCTCTGTCGATCATCAGGGATCTGGACGAGAAGGGGTGGCTGCGAGGGGTCACGAACTTCAACTTCCACATGCACCTGCCGCACTACGCGGTGACGACCGACGAGCCGAAGGCCATCCACGTGCTGGCCCGGCAGCCGATCGACACGTCCCGGCCCCATCCGTTCACCGAGGACGGGAACACCGAGTTCAACATGTTCCTGTGGATGCCCCCTGGCGACGACCGCGGGGCCGACGTGCTGCTGGCCGACTCGACGATCTTCAGCACGCTCTTCGGTGCCGACGACAGTCTGCGGAATTTCTGGCGCAACCTCGTCACGTAGCGATGCCGCAGGGAGGCCGACGTGAGCGCACCCACGGACGTCACACTGGAACTCGACGACATCCAGCGCGGGGCACTCAGCCCACGGCCGACCCCGTACGCGGCGACGTACCTGGTCTTCCGCGTCGACGACCGCTCTCAGGGGCGGGAGTTGATGCGGCGGGCGAGCGCGGCGGCGACCTCCGCCGCCGACACCTCCAGCCCCCTCGGGGACACTTGGGTCAGTGTCGCCGTCACGTACTGGGGCCTGGAGGCACTGGGTGTGCCGCGCTCATCGCTGGACACGTTCGCCTGGGAGTTCCGGCAGGGAATGGCGGCCCGCGCACGAGCGCTGCTCGACGAGGGAGCGAGCGGCCCACAGCACTGGGAGGCACCACTCGGCACGCGCGACGTCCATGTGGTGATCACGGCGACCGCACCCGACCTCCCACGCCTGGAGGCGGCCATCGACCGTGCCCGGCCCGCCTACGCCTGCCTCCCCGGCGTGACGGCGATCTGGCGGCAGGACTGCTACGCCCTGCCCACCGAGAAGGAACACTTCGGCTACCTCGACGGCGTCAGCCATCCGGCTGTCGAAGGCAGCGGCATTCCAGGGTCCAATGCGCTGGAAGCGCCCTTGAAGAGCGGGGAGTTCATCCTCGGTTACCCGGATGAGCTCGGTGGTGCCCAGACGCCGCTGCCAACCGTGCTGGGGCGCAACGGCAGCTACGCGGCCTTCCGTAAACTCCACCAGAACGTCGCCGAGTTCAGGCGCTACCTGAGGGACAACTCCACCGGCGCCCAGGACGAGGAACTGATCGCCGCGAAGATCATGGGCCGCTGGCGCAGCGGTGCCCCTCTGGCCCTCGCTCCGGAGCACGACGACCCGGCACTCGGCGTCGACCCACACCGCCGTAACACCTTCCTCTACGAGCAGGACGATCCGACGGGATTCACCACTCCCGGCGGCTGTCACATCCGCCGGGCCAACCCGCGCGACGCCTCAGTGGCCGGCGATGTGCGGCTGCACCGCATGATCCGGCGCGGCACGGTCTACGGCCCGCCGCTGCCCGAAGGCGTGCTGGACGACGATGGAGCGGACCGCGGTCTGATGTTCGAGTTCATCGGCGCCCACCTGGGCCGGCAGTTCGAGTTCGTCCAGTCGGAGTGGATGAACGACGGCGTCTTCTTCGGGGCCGGCAACACGGCTGACCCCGTCGTCGGAGCCGCGGACGGGAAGACCCGCTACACCATTCCCCGGAGACCGGTGAGGCGCCGCCTCGCCCCGCTGCCCCGGTTCGTCGTCACCCGAGGAGGCGAGTACTGCTTCCTGCCGAGCCTGAGCGCCCTGCGCTGGCTCGGGGACCTCCACGACTGAACGGGCGGGCAAGCACCATGGCCACACTGCATCTCGTCCTCAACGCCGTCACCGTCATCTTCATCGCGGCCACCATGTTCGCCGCCGGGCTGCGCGCCACCGTCCCGGCACTGCGCGGCGTCTTCGCCGACGTCCCCCTGCTGTTGCTGGTGCTGATCGCCAACATGGTGGTCATCCCGCTGCTCGGCTGGGGCATCGCCGCGCTGTTCAGTCTCCCCTCGGCCTCCTTCGTCGCCCTCGTCCTGATCGCCTCTTCTCCGGGCGGCCCCTTCGGGGCGAAGCTGGCGACCGTGCAGCAGGGCGACGTCGTCGCGGGCGCGGCGATGCAGGTACTGCTCGCTTCCATCGGCAGCCTCACGTTCGCACCCACCGCCAGCGCCGTCCTCACCGCCGCCGACATCGGTACCAAGGTCTCCCTCGACGTCGGCGCGCTGGTGCGCACCGTGGCGCTCCTGCAACTCGTCCCGTTCGCCATCGGCCTGCTCCTGCGCCGCTACGCCGAACCCACCGCACAGTCCTGGCTCCCCACGGCAGCAGCCCTCTCCGACATCACGTTCCTCGTCGTGCTGGGGGGCATGCTGCTGGGCAGCTGGCACGATGTCGTCGGCCTCTTCGGCTCACTCGCCCTGCTCGCGGGCTTCCTGCTCGCCGTCTTCGCCTTCACCGTGGGAACACTGCTGGCCACCGGCACGACGGCACGCCGCACCACCATGGGAGGCGTCACATCGGTGCGCAACGCCGGTCCCGCCCTGGCCGCCATCGGCCTCGCCTTCGCCGACCAGCCCGCCGTCCTCGGCGCGCTCGCCGCGATCCTCCTCAGCGGTCTCGCGGCAGCCCTCCCGATCGCCACGCTGCTCGGCACGCGCCGGAGTGCCCCAGAGACACCGCCGTCGAGTGACACCTGAGAACCATCGCCGAGGCAGCGGTGCAGGGCGCTGGCAGTGGTATCGACAAAAGCCGTGGGGACCCGGTCCTGGGCCTGAGCACCGAAAAGGAGGCCGGACTCGTCCGACGGTCTCGTCCGGCAGTTGCCGAACCGTCCGCCCAAGCCACAGGCGATCCGCAGGCCACGGCCGCATCCGCTCACGCAAGGCCCCGAAAACGAAGCAGCGCCCGAGCCGGCCGAAGCCGACCCGGACGCTGCGTAGCAGGTCAGGGGCCATATCCCCCACCTACCAGCCGTAGGCCCTGTGGGACTCGAACCCACAACCAATGGATTAAAAGTCCGGCCAGACGTGCCATCATGTTCTTTGATCTTGCCCCCGTTTTCCCTGTCTTCGCAGGCCAGAGGCCCTTTGCCGTACCGGGCCTTGGTGATCATTCCCGGCCTTTCTCCCCCCTTCCGTTCCCAGAGCGTTCCCAGGAGACCCGCCCCGCGGCGCCGGCGGCGGGGCGCCGGGCGGTCGCCGCAGGTCAGCCGAGCGCCAGATCAGGGGGGCATCGGAGTGCCTTTCCAAGGCAAAGAGGCCCTACCCCGCTTGCGGGTAGGGCCTCTTTGCCGTCTGGGCGGCCGCGCTTCCTGGGCCGCAGAGGACAGGCTAGCGCAACGAGTAACGCCTGTCGGGGTCAGCACTGCTGTCCCTCAGGACGCCGAACCGCTCACCGCCGGGCTCAGATACCCAGTAGCGGTACTGGTTCCCCTCGTAGCCGTACGCCTTCGCTTCGACCTGCTTCATCCCTCCGCCCTCCTCACCGTGATCTCCATGCCGAACGTCACTGCGTGGAACTTGGACTCGAACAGCTCGTCCGCCTTGTTCTCCGCGTCGGAGAGATACTCGGCTTCGACCTCGAGCTCGATCGGCCCCGTGGTGTCGGGGTGCTTAAGGCTTGCGATGTACTTCACGACTTCATCCCCTCGTTGACAATGATGATCCGCTGTTGGGTGCCTACCGCCCGGCCTGTGCGGTATTGGGGTCGGTCGCCTGGCAGTGGGGACATACGACCTGGGCATTGAACCCGTAGCGGGCCGTGAGGCCCTGGTGGCAGCGTGTGCAGTAGCCGACCTGGTTCGGGGAGCAGCCGAGGACGAGCGCCGCTGCGGTGCGGTCCGTGTCGGGGCTGATGCGTGCTGGCTGCTCGTCCATGTGCCCGACTGTACGTCCGTCGTCTCCCGGCGGGATGAACGGCATGGGTGTCCTTCCTGGCGGGTCAGTGGGCGCGGTCGGCCGGCGTGGCGGTGGGGCTGATCTGCGGGATCAGTCCGTACAGGATGCTCGGACGGATCTCCGGCGCGCCGACGTAGCCGCAGGCGTGCGGGCAGGGCACCCACCGGGGCGGTTCACCTGCGGGCGGGCGGCCGGACTGGAAGTGACGAAGGTCCCCGCTAAGGATCCCGGACCGGAACCCGACTGGGAGGCACAGGACAAGCCCAGCACCGGTGTGTGGGCCCAGCGCCGGGAGCGGCAGGCTGCCCGCGACCGCGACGCCAAACCGGATGCCTCGTCCTCTACATGAGCCCGACCGGGTGTGCTGTCCTGCTCGCCCATCCGAGACAACGACGCCGGCCCCTATCGGGGCGGGCGGCAACACGCATCCCGACCACTACCACAGCGTGTCTGCTCTGTCGTCTCGCAGGGCGGCATCCACGTGGGCGTGAAAGGCTGCTTCTGCGAGCAGGCCGGGGGTCGCTGCATAGGCGGCAGCCGCCGGATTGGGCTGGCCGGTGATCTCGATGATGCGGTTCAGGACCGCGACAACTGCCGCTTTCGTATCACCCGCTGGCCCACTTACGTCGTGAGGATGGAGCACGGGCAGCGGGTCCTCGCGGACCCGGATGAGCGTGTACCCAGCAGCGCGAATAGCGTCAGACTTGCGCCTGTCGCGGGCCTCGGAACCGGGCCGGGAGTGCCAGTAGCGGCCATCAAACTCGACGACCACACGGTGCTCGGGAATCAGAATGTCGACCTCCCAGCGTCTGCCACCCGCAGTCAGCTTGGCGCCAGCTGCCTGAGTGCTTGGGAGCAGGGACTGGAGTTCGAAGCCGAGCGCGAGTTGCGGGCGGGACATGCGAGAAAGACGGCAGTGGGGGCAGCCGGAGCGCAATGGACCGGTCCGGGCCGAGCAGCAGATGGTCCAGATGTGTAGAGGGTTTTGACGGCAGCGCCAGGTGATGTTGCGGCTGCTTGACACGGTGACCTGCCACGGTGTGAGGCCGTCGTTGAGGCTCGGGTCGAGTTCGACGGCAACATCGGGGGCGCGGGTCGCGAGCGCGTTGGTGACCGAGACCAGATGACCGACGCAGTAGGGACAGCTGGTCGGGCTGCCGGAGTCAGTACGGACGGACGGCGTGGCCTGCCACCGGTGATCAGGTCCCTTGGCGCATGCCCACCACACCTTGGTCCGTGACCGGCTGCAGATTGCGTGCGGGGTCAGCGGAGCGTTGCGGTCCAGGTCGAACTGGGCTGCGACGTCTGAATACAGGGAGAGACGGTTGGTGTCCGACACGCGCCGGCCCGCGCAGAAGGGGCAGCCGTTACCTGTGGCCGTGCGATGCACCACAGGAGAAGCCCAGACATGATCGGGGCCCTTCGGACAACGCCAGGTGACGACCCGGCGCGTCCCGGCGAGGACTCCCTCGGGCGTCAACCCGTCGTTGAGCGCCCGATCGAGCTGCGCCGCGAGTTCCGGGTGACGCGCGGCCAGACTGTTCGTGACCGACAGCTGATAGCCGGAACAGCAAGGGCAGCCGGTTGGATTCGCCGCACTGGTCCGAGCGCACACGGCAGCCTGCCACCGGTGGTCCGGGCCAGCCGAGCAACGCCACCACACCACACGCTTGGAGCCGTAAGAGACCTGCCCGGGATCAAGGCCCTCGTTGCGGTCGACGTCGAACTCCGCTGCCACCCGCGGGTGCGTCACCGCCAGCGAACGCAACGCGGGGTCGTGCCGATTGCCAGAACACCACGGACAACCCGCAGGCCGAGGCTTCGTCTTCGTGCGAGTGTGCACCGCCGCCTGCCACACATGCCCGGGATCGGCAGCGCAGCGCCACCACACGCGCACGTGACTGCCCGGCAGCAGCTCCTCCGCCCGCAACCCATCGTTGAGCGCGACATCGAGCTCCGCCGCGACAGCCGGGTGCAGCACGGCAAGGTTCCGGTCGACGCTCGGCCGCTTCCCCGCGCAATACGGACAACCATGGCCCAACACGCCCCGGTTGTACGGAGACGCCTCCCAACGGTGATCCGCACCCCGCGGGCACACCCACGCCACTTTCCCCCGGCGCCGCAACGACACGAGATGCGCCGGGCCCGCCTCCATAGCCAACTGCCCCGCAAGCTCTGGATGGTCCGCCACCGTCTCATCCACCCTGCGCCCCCTCCGTTTGCGAAGAGAGCAGCATGGCGTACGGCACTGACAACGACCGCCGCGCCGGGCACAGCGCCCCGGAGACCGTGCACCCCCTCCCGTACCCACAGAAGATGGCTCCATGACTACTCCCGCCCAGTCCGCTACCGCCCCGCCACTACAGGGAATACCGCGACTGCTGGCCGAGGCGTTCCGCGTACCCGCGCCGAATCCCGCTCAACTCGCCGCAAAACTGAACGAGATCAGGCGCTCAATCCGCGGCGCACGGATGCGACCAAGGCCAATCGAAGGCCCGACCTGGTGTCGCCCGTTCGCCCTGCCGTCCCTGCCGATCGCGTGGCCCGACAAGATCCGCCTCGACAGCCAGGGCCTCTACCACCCCGCCTACGACAGCGAGCGACGCTACTGCCCGCACTGCAAGCCCAAATACGCCGACTGGGTCGGCGCCCCAGTGGACCCGGCGGTAGCCCCCCGGACAGAGCGATGCCCGGAGAACAACCGGCTATGGCCCAACACAGTCCCCCGGCCTTGGCACGGCCCCATACCGGAGTCTTGGACCCGCCCAGGCAAAGTGCCACGCTGGTACGTCTGGTGGCGCCTATGGGGAATCCAGGAAGGCCAATGCGCCACATGCCCAAGGCCGCCCCAGGTCATCGACCACGACCACACCACCGGCCTCGTGCGCGGCCTGCTGTGCTACGACTGCAATACCGACGAAGCAGCGTGCGCCATCGGACTCGCCCTCCACTGGCACTCCGGAATCTGCTGGTACCGACGTTACTGGGACAACCCACCCGGAGCACGGTTCGGCTGGTACTGGCCCGACCCGCAGCGGCAAGGCGGCATCCAATCGTTCCTGCCCCGGCCGCCAGCATGGACGGCCGACGCGACACCGCTGACCGTGAAGTGCCACCAGCGGTGCAAGACGTGGATCATGCATGCGCCCACACGCGGAAGACGACTCCCAGAGGGGCGCGCTAATTAGTTCGGTGAGTGCCTCGCGTGCCAGCTGGTGCACCTTGAGCCACCCTGCGTCGGCCGTCAGCGCCTCATACGTCCACCTGGCGTGCCGAGACCGGTCGGCCCGTCGTATCCCGACCCCCCGGTGCACAGGCGGGTGAGGATCCAGTAGCGTCCGCCGAAGGTGGTGTACGCCTCGGTATGTTGCGCGCGCTCGCACGCGGACTTACGCAGGGCGCTGTCCGCTGCCATCATGGCGTGGCCGACCTTCCGTTCCGGCTTGGTCGGATGCGCCCGGGTCCTGGATTGATCATCCAGGTCTCTCCCCCGGAGCGCCCCCCGGCAGAGCCCTGATCAAGTCCCGCCGGGCTGGACTTGCTCCTACGCCACGGCTGCGCTTCTTCCACCACGGAAGACTGAGCCGGTCACACCCCTACCGCTCGGCCTGAATGGCGTGCATGATCCTCCGGCGCCCCCAACGCACGACGCCGCACGCAGAGGGGCGGTGTGAGCGTGGAGGGTCACGTGCAGACTCGAGCCACGGTGGTACACGCCGGGGAAACGGTGACGCTCGTATCCATCAAGGACTGGTACCGCGGCCAAATCCTGGCACCCGTCGACACGGCGATCATCGAAGCGGCGGCCGGCAAGCCGCGCCAGCATTTGCCCGAAACGCAGCTGTGGGTGATGGCGCGGCTCACCGCCCAGTCCGCCGAGGACCTCGACCTCCGGCAGTGGAACACCTCTCGGGTCAAGCTAGACCGATCATGCGGTCTCGAAGAAGTCTTCGTCAGTCTCCACTACTCGAAAGGTCTGCCGCTCCTGTACCCCGATTCCGTGGGTGACCATGAGCCGTCCGAGACGTGGGCCATCGATGAGGATGACGCGTGGGGTGATGGACCGGGCGAAGGCGACGGCGTCAGGCGTGAACCGACTGGTGGTGATGAAGACGCCGCCAGCCGCGCCGGCGTGGTGTAGCGCGCCTAGGAACGCCTGCACGTCCGGCCTGCCGATGGCGTTGTCTGCCTTGTACCGCTTGGCCTGAATATAGATGCGGCCGATACCAAGGGGGTCCTGATTAATGACTCCGTCGAACCCACCGTCCCCAGGACCGCCCAGGTGGACGGCTGCCTCGTCACTGCCGCCATAGCCCATGGCGACTAGCAGGCGCAGGACCGCCTTCTCCAGGAACTCAGGCGGGGCGGCGTGAAGACGCTGCACCAGTTCGGTGGCGACGTCGGCATCAAGCTGTTCGACTGCGGCGCTGATCTGCTCGAAAGGTGTTTGATCACTGGTGTCATCGGCGCCGGTGGGGCCGTCGGCCTGCGCCCCTACGGATCCTTTGGATCGTGCCTGGAAAGCACGGAACTCTTCAAACTGCCGCAGTACATCTAGGCCGAACCCATCCGGATGCACCTGGGCCAACTTGAGTCCCCGTTCCGTGATCTCGAACAGACCACGGCGGGGCTTCCGTACGGCCTCGGCGTGGAACAGGTAGCTCAACGCCCACGTCACGCGATTGTCGAGGCGCCGCTGTCCGCTAGGTATGACCTGGTTGCGCTGCTCGGAGGTCAGCCCGAGCCGGTCGGAGACCTCAGCGATGATGTCGCGCGTCTGCATCGTCTCCCCGGCCGCCAGGACGGCTAGAGCGGGGGTGAAGAAATCATGAAATTTCGGCAGGTCGTCCACAGTGGCGTCCGTTGGGGTGTCGCTCACTCAAATCCTCCAAGTTGATCCTTGGCCCACCACAGGAACGCGGCGCGAATCCACGCGCGCACGCAGGATGCGTCCGCAATCGTGTCTACGTCGACCACAGGTCCTGCCCGCGGCACCCTAGCGGGGTCGGAGTCGAACCGGCGATCTTCTGCTTTTCATGCGCGTCGACCGCTCGGGACGGACCGTGGTCCGAACTGACAACGACCCAGATTGGCAGCCGCTGACGTCCGGGAGGCAGTCGTGGACATGACGCATCATGGCGCAATGGCCGTCGTGGTCCGGGAAAGCGGCCTGAAGGGCTGCACTGCAAGGGCACATTTCCGCTCACTCATCGGACGGGGCCCTCGGCCGTCTACGCGTGCTCTGCAGAGGCCCCTTAGGGAATTGGCGGCGCCGAGCCACATAACGTCAGGGAGCCTTCCGGGTCGCCCGCTCGTATAGCGCCGTATAACGCCGCAGCGCCTCGTCAGCGAGCTCTTTGTCCAAGCGCCCCGCCAAGATCCGCTCGCGGGTTGCACTTGCGGGGAGTTTGCGCGCCTTGAGGCGCTTGACCTTCTCCTCGGCATCCGCGAGCGGGGGTTCAGCCAAGGCAAGCGCGGGCCGGCGGCTGGAGGCCTCGTCGATCTTCCGCTCAAGCCGAGCGGTTGCGGAGTAGAGCTGGTCGAACCTGCGGCAGCGTTCGCACACGAGGCCGCCAGATCTCTGGAGCCGGAAGAGGAACTGGTGGCAGGTCCTGCACGGGGACGAGAGCGCGAAGAGTGCCAGCGGGACTCTGCTGCCGGATTCCGGAACTTGTCCGCCCGTTTGACGGACATGGTGAACCTTGTTGTGCATCGGCACGGACTGCTCCTTAGTAGTCGGCTCCGGAAGTCCTTCGGGGGTTGACTCGGGTATCCCGGCGACGGCCACCGGTTCCGTGAGCAGGCCAGTACGGATTCGACGGCGTCGCTGCCCCCGACACCGAGCCAACGCCACTTGCGCTGGGTGAAGCCACTCATCCCCGAGGGCCCCTGGCATCTCCCGGCGTTCGCACGGCCTTGTCGGACTCTCTCGTTCTGCGGCTTACGCCGCTTGCCGGGCGGCGACCGGGTCCGTCATGACGCACACCCGGCAGGGTATCCGCGCAGCCTGACAATCCATATGGTCTCGTACGTATCGTGACCTTGGACGATGAGTGGTTCGGGACCACCGGCCGAGGCCGTGGGACAGGGTGGTTCTCCGTGCCGTTCCTGGAGGACTTGGGTCAGGAAGCCGAACCGTCGAGGCTGAGCCGGATCACGGCGAGAGCCTCGGCAATCTCGACGGTCATCTCGTCGTCGGGGCCGAACACCATGCACATGTCCTCGTGGAGCGGTTCGAGGACCTGCCGGGCTTCGACGGCCCGGCCCTGGGCGAGCAGCAGCATCCCGATGTTGTGCCGTAGCTCCACGGCTTCCTCGCTCACGTCGCTGTCGACGGCCCGCACGACGTTCAGCACGCCTTGGAGCGCGGCGAGCGCGTCGGTGACCTGGCCGAGTTCGGCGCGGCACCGGGCCGCTTGGGCGCGGCAGGCGCGGGCCTGCTCGCTGGTGGGTCCGGCGATGCGGGCGTACGCGTCGGTGAGGGCGTCGAACTCGGGCAGGGCGGCCCGGTAGTCGCCGCCGAGGAGGCGTATCGCTGCGCGCTGGCGGCGCAGCGCCAGGACCGGCTTGCTCTCGGCGCCGAGGGCGAGGGCCGCGGGTTCGATGATCTCGCCGAGCACCTCGGCGGCCTGCGCGAACCGCTCCTCCTCCAGCAGGGCGTCGGAGTGGGCGTACGCCTCCTTGATGTCCTCGCGCAGCCGGTCGGGGACGGGCACCGGCTGGGCCCCCGGGAGGACCGCTGCCGGCGTCGAAGCGCCGGGTGCGGGGGCCTGGGCGCGGGCGCGGGGCGCGAAAGGATGACGGAACACGCCCGTCGGGTCGGGTGCGCCGGCCGGCCCGGCATCGGCCGTGCCGGGTTCTCCGCCTGGCGGCGGGAGGAACGGCAGCAGCCGCGCGTACACCTCCTGCGTGTCGGCGGGCCGCGCCTCGGGCGCCTTGCGCAGCAGGTGCAGGACCAGTTCCTCCAGCGCCTCGGGGACGTCGGGCCGTAGCTGTCTCAGCGGGGTGGGGGCGGCGTTGACGTGCTGGTACATCAGCAGGTACTCGCTCTCCGCCTCGAACACGAGGCGCCCGCTGAGGAGTTCGTGCAGCACACAGCCCAGCGCGTAAAGGTCGGTCTGCGGGGTGATGCGTCCGCCGCGGACCTGCTCCGGCGACATGTACTGGTGGGTGCCGATGGGGCTGCCGGTGTCGGTCAGCTTGGTGACGTCGGTGCGCAGAATCGCCGCGATCCCGAAGTCGAGGACCTTCACGGTGCCGTCGCGTGCGACGAGGATGTTGCCCGGCTTGAGGTCCCGGTGGATCACCGGCACGTCGTGCGCATACGACAGTACGGTCGCGACCTGCGCGGCGACGGCAGCCGCCCAGCTGACTGGCAGCGGCCGGCCGGGGTCGAGGTAGGCGGACAGCGGTACTCCGTCGACGAGCTCCATCACCAGGAACAGCCGCTCGTACGACGCGTCGAGCACCGCGTCGTACACCTGCGGTACGCCGGGGTGCTGGATGCGCGCGGTGATGCGGGCCTCGCGACGGAACCGTTTGGCGAACTCCTCGGCCAGCTGCGGGGAGGTGACCGACTCCTGCCGGATGAGCTTGACGGCGACGGGCCGGTCGAGCACGGCGTCGTAGCCGCGCCACACGTCGCCCATGCCGCCGTGGCTAAGCTCCTCCAGGAGTTCGTAACGGTCGGAGATCGCCTCCTGCGGCACCTTGCCCCCGGTGTGCGTGAAGAACGGCCACGGTCAGGGGTCAAGTGTGACCGCTGCGTCGATCTGCCGTCCAGCGGCCGCGGTCCGACAGGGCTTGGGCGCGGCGGCCGGTCGACCTCCCACCGGCAGGACGTACTCCGCCCAGACCGTCTTGCCGGGGCCACCCGGGCGCGGGTGCCAGTCCCAGCGGGCGGCGAGGTGCTCCGCCAGGAGCAGGCCGCGGCCGGTGTCACGGAGGCCCGCGGGCGTCCCCACGGCCGGTACGCCCTCGGTGCGCTCAGCCGCCGTCGACGGCATACACGTCCGGGACTCGAAGGTCCGGTCCGGACCGGTTCTGACGGTCACCCCCGACGCGTGGGCCGGTTTCGTCGGGCTGGCCGCCGACCAGACCATCTGAACCGTACGTTCGTAACCCCCGTGGTGGCCCAGTCGCACAGGCGGCTGGGCCACACCATCGCCCGCGACGCGAACGCGGGCGGTGCGAGCGCGTCTACGCCTGCGCGGGCAGCGCGGGGAACACGACTACCGAGCCGTCCTTGTTGCGGGCGATCTCAATCGCCACGTCTGTCGTGCGGCTGTTGACCGTGACGCCGTCGCCCAGCTGGTGAATCCGGTATGCCGCGCGCATCAGGCGTTCGACTTCACCGGTCGTGATGACGGGGAGCAAACCGTTCGGGCCCGCCAGCTCCAGCGTCGACAGGCGCACCAGGACACTGGCGATGCTCGACTCCATTTCGTCGAGGCGCTGCTGGTCGCGCTTGAGTGCGCGGGTGAAGTTCTTGAACGGGTTGCCGGGGTCGCTCTGGGCGTTCTCGACGGCCTGGAGGATGACGACCCGCCGCTTCAGCGCGATAGCCAGGGAAGCGAGTTCGAGGTGGGTGCGGAACGTGCCGCCATGGTCGTCGATGCCGGGGAACGACTTGGTCAACGTGTCGAGTTCGACGGCCTCGCCCTCGGGCAGGCTGTCAAGCGCGCTCTGCCATCGGGCAAGGCGGCGGTCGGCTTTGCCCAGCGCCGTGTTGATGGCATGCACCGCCGAGTCGAGTCCCAGCGAGACACCGAGCTTGCCCTGGTCGAGCAGAATGGCAGTGGCTTTATCGATGGCGTCGCGGCAGCCGTCGAGTTCGCTGTGCTCGTCGTCGAGCTTCTCCTCGTGCAGTTGCTCCAGGAGCTCCGTGATGTGTTCGATGGCCTGCTGGCGCTTGTGGTCGGCGTGCGCGCTCACCCCCACCGCCACGGCCATGAGCACGAGTGGAGCGGCCACGGTGAGCACCGTACCGCCGGCGGCCGCGACGCCGACGGTCGCACCGGCTCCACCGACCGCGCCCGCTGCTGCCGCTTTACCGACCGGCACGAACGTCGCATTGGCGGCGATGCGCCCTGTTGAGTCCACGAGTGCGCCGCGTATGCCACCGGCCGCCCCCTTCGCCACCATCGGGACGAGGCCCTGCCCGAGCTGGGCGGCGACCTTCGCCGGGACCACCATGCGGTACAGAATCTCGCCGGAAGCGGTCGCTCTGGCCGCCGTGAGAGAACTTCGCGTCGATTGCGTGATGAACTGTGACAGGTGCTGCGCCAGGGGACTCGCGGCGTCGAGCGGGAGGCCCCTGGCGCGGTCGATCTTGGCGGGCAGCGGATGTGCCTCAAGGGTGACGATCGGCTCGTCGGCCAGGACGGCCAGCACTCCGCGCAGTTCCGTCAGGCGCTCGGCCGTCATCGACTCGCCCGCGGTCAACCCTGGCACCCGGACGTCACCGGTTGCCAGCGTCCACACCGGAACGATTGTCTTGCGGTCGTCACTCATCGTCTCCCCTTGTTTTCCCACAACAGCGCATGGCTGACGTCCGACAAAAAACGGCATGAACCTCGTGTACCTACGGCCGTCAGGCCGCAGACGAACCGAGGCCGGAGGGCGCCCCGGCCGGCACTGCCGGCCGGGGCGTACGCGATCAGACGTCGTCGTCCAAACCCTCTTCGCGGCGGATCATCCGCCAGGCGGCCTTGCGGGCGCTGCGGTCCAGGCTGGACTTGAAGCCCTTGTCGGGGCCGAAGTACTGGCGGCCGAGCCCCGCGATGGTGTCGATGTGGTCGGCCATCTTGTCCGCGAAGACGTTGTCGAAGACGAGGCCGAAGTTGTCCTCGTCGTTGACGACGGCCGCCGCCCGCACCTTCGGGTCGGCCTTGGCCTCCTCGAACGGGCGGATGACGTCCTGCTCGGTGAACTCGGTGCCGAAGCGTTCGTTGAACTTCTCGATCAACTGCGAGAGCAGCGACTTCTCCGCTTCCTTCGCGCCGCCCGAGCCGTCGCCGAAGCCCTGCATCGTCGTCGGACCCTCGGAGGTGAGGGAGACGTCGTACTCGCCGGTCTTCTCCACCCGCATATGGCTGAGGTCGACCTCACCTATGTCCACGCCGCCGTCCGCGCGGCGCGGCAACCGGTTGAGGAGGTAGCGGCCGTACAAGTGCAGCCGCTCCAGCTCGGCGTCCCGGTAGGGGACGATCTGCGCGAGGAAGCCGTACTTCCTGACGTAGTCGTTGAGGTCGGCGCGGAAGCCCTCCGCCGTCTCCTGGTCGTCCTCGTCCTCGCTTTCGAGCAGGGGCGTGAAGCGGGCGACGGCAGGGGAAAGCAGCCGGTACAGCTCGGCGTGCAGCTTCTCCCACTTGGACTGTGATCCTGCCGCCTTCTCCTTGGCGGCGAAGTACGCGGCCGCGAACTCGTCCATCTCCTGCCCGGACAGGATCGCCGCCTGCATGACCCGGCTCTGCGCGGTGTAGAGCAGGTTGGGGTCCGAGGGGAGGGTGTTCGCCTCCTCGAAGTACGGGCGGAAGGACTCCTGTATGTCGTTGGCGTCGTTGACGAAGTCGAGTACCGCAAGGTCGGCCTGGGTCTTGCGGTCGGCGGTCCGGTTCAGCCGGGACAGGGTCTGGACGGCGGAGATACCGGTCAGCGACTTGTTGACGTACATCGTCGTCAGCAGCGGCTGGTCGAACCCGGTCTGGTACTTCTCCGCCACGACCAGGATTCGGTACTCGCGCTGGCCCGCACCGCCGGCTCGGGCGGCCTTGTCGTCGGCACGTGTGTACGCGAACGCCTTCGGCAGCGCGCTTTCCGACAGCCCGCCGTTCTCCTTCGGCTCGGTGGTCTCCTCGCCGTCGATGGTGAGCGAGCCGGAGAAGGCGACGAGGACACCGAGGTCGGGGTACTTGGTGTCGTAGTCCCGGTCCTTGATGTAGCTCTTGATGGCGCGCGCCATCTGCACGGCGGACTGCCGGGAGGCGGTCACCACCATGGACTTGGCCCGCCCGCCGAGACGGCCCCGGCTGTGCGCCACGAAGTGCTCCACGATCACCTGGGCGTGTTGGGCGACCGTCGAGTCATGGGTGAGCGCGTACCGGGCGAGCAGGCCGTTCGCCTTCGACGGGTCGACCTCCCGCTCGTCGGGGTTCTGGTTCACCAGCTTCCAGTACGTGTTGTACGTGACGTAGTTGCGCAGCGGGTCGAGGATGAAGCCCTCCTCGATCGCCTGCCGCATGGAGTACGTGTGGAAGGGCCGGTAGGTCGCCTTGCCGTCGATGTCCTGGAGCTTGCCGAAGAGTTCGAGGGTCTTGGCCTTCGGTGTGGCGGTGAACGCGAAGTAGGAGAGGTTCGCAGCGCGGGAACGCTGCTCCGCCCTCTTCTTGAGCTGCTCATCGAGGCTGGCGGCCTCGGCCTTGACCGTGGTCGTGCCCGCGTCGTCCGAGTCGGAGTCCAGCCCGAGGTCGCGCAGCGCGGACCGTACGGCGGTGGCGGCGTCGCCGGACTGCGAGGAGTGCGCCTCGTCCACGATGATCGCGAAGCGGCTGCCCTGGATCTCGGTGGGGTTGCGCTGGAGGTAGTCGAGCAGTGCCGGGAAGGAGTGCAGGGTGACGGTGACGATCTTCCCGGTGTCGCGGGAGAGCGCCTTGGCGAGCTGCTCGCCCTTCGCCCCGTGCTTCTCGTCGATCTTCACGACGAGGCCTGCCGTCTGCTCGAAACTGCCGACCGTTTCTCGGAGTTGCGCGTCCAGGTTGCGGCGGTCGGTGATGACGATGACCTTGTCGAAGACCGGTACCCCTGGCTTGAGGCCCTTGGCCACGGCCTCGGCGTCGAGCTCCGACGGGTCGGTGGGGGTGTGCAGGTCGCTGAGGCGGTGCGCGAGCCAGCCGATGGTATTCGACTTACCCGAGCCGGCCGAGGCCATGACCAGATAGTCGTGGCCCGCGCCGTGCATTGCGGCGTGCGCGGTGAGCTTCTTGACCACGTCCCACTGGTGGAACCTGGGGAAGATCATCGTCTTCGTAGTGCCGCCGCCAGGCGTCTTGCTCTTGTGGAGGTGCACGAACCGCTGCAGCAGATCCAGCCAGTTGTCCGGTTGCCAGACCTGCTCCCAGAGGTAGGAGGTCGCGTACGTGCCGTAGGCGGTGGGGGCGGGGTTGCCTGCGCCGCCCGGCTGACCGGGGCCGTTGGAGCCGGTGTTGAAGGGCAGGAAGCGGGTGTTCTTCCCCTTGAGCTGGGTGGCGACGAAGACCAGGTCCGGGTCGACGGCGAAGTTCGCGACGACGCGACGCGTGAAGATCAGCTCGGTGGGGTCCCGGTCGGAGCGGTACTGCTCCTTGGCCTGCTCCACCCCCTGCTTGGTCAGCGGGTTCTTCAACTCAGCCGTGGCGACGGGGATTCCGTTGAGGAAGAGGGCGAGGTCGAGCCGGTTACCCCAGTCGGTCTGCTTCGTCGCGTACTCAAGTTCACGGACGACGGTCAGCCGGTTCGCCCGATAGCCGTCCAGCACGGAGTCGTGGGCCACGAGGTTCGGCTTGAAGTACGCGACGCGGAGCAGGACACCCCGGTCCTTGACGCCGTTGCGGAGGACATCGAGAAGCCCGTTGGTGGCGATGGCCTGGTCCAGGCGGCCGGCGAACCCGCGCTGCGCCTCGTTCGGGTCGCCACCGTAGACGGTGAGCAGCTCGCTCCACTCGTCGGGCTGGGTGGCCCCGATGAAGGTGAACAACTCGTTGGTGTCCAGGCCGAGATCGGCCCGGTAGTCCTGCGGCCGCGCCTCGCGCCACCCGCGCTCGACCATGGCGGCGACGATGGCGTCCCCGAAAGCGGACTCCGTGTGGATGGGGCTCATGGCTACGCGGTGACTCCGTCCGTTACGTTGCGCCCGCTGGCGGTGGATACGTCGAACTGACCGGTTACGGCGGCGGTGATGAGGGCTTGGCGACGTTCACTCGCCAACTGGCGAGCCTTCTCCACCTTTGACACCAGTGACGAGTTCACCTCGGAAAGGTGTTCAACTGATTCGGAAATATTTCGTTGAATTTCGGTGGGCGGGATAGGTACCGGCGTATTGGCTAGCAGTGGCACGCTAATGTTCTTCTGTGCGCTACCCCAGCTAACGGTGTCAAAATACTGTCGGCACAGTCGGGAGTTGAGAAATTGACAGAAGTACTCTGCGGAATTCCCGTCCCTGAGTGTCGTAATGAGCTGAGTGAACGTTTGCGATCGGTTGAGATCCTGGGGGATCACTGCGCTGACTCCAGCGTTTCCGGTACGCACAGTGAGGATGTCTCCAGCGAAGACGTACTTCGACCGGTTACGCTCCGCGAACCATGGAGCGATGTAGAGCATATCGCGGGTTTCTAGAAGATTCGCCCTGATGTTCGTGGAGCGAATCAATGGGACCCCATCACTGACGTATGCATGTGTCGCTGCTTCAGCAATCCCCACATCCACGCGGGAGGCCACATGCTTGAGGCGGCCAATCGGAAACCTCGATGGGAATGGTGCCGAGCCGGGGTGGCCAGCCTTCGACGGTTGGACATGGCCGTGGAGCAGCAACGATTCGATGGCCGCAGAGGCTTTTTCCTGGAGGACCGAGATTAGTCGCTCATGCAAGTTCACGTAAGAGTCGATCCTGGCGGTCTCGGCGTCGAGGAAGTCGGCGATGCGGCGCTGCTCCTCCAGCGGGGGCAGGGGCACTGGCGCGTCGCCAAGCCGGTCCCGGTTGAGTTCGATCTGATTCGTTGCCCCGACCACGAGGGCCGCGTACACGTACTCCTGGAAGGGCTGTGAACTGAGCCAGTAATAGGAGAATCGGGCATCCAACTCGTCAGGCTTAGCGCGCGCGATCGTGACATGGCTGTCCGCCATGCACGGGAGGCTATCCGGCGGGTTGGAGAAGTATCCGACGCGTCCTAGGGTGCCTGTGCCAGTGGAGTTGATGAGCACATCGTTCGGGTGCAGGTAGCCCTTGAGGTTCTTCGGGTTTCCGCTGAAGTCATGGAAGCGAGTGCGCGACCAGTCTAGACCGCTGACTTGGTTCGAGGCCTGACTGATGGCTCGTACGGGTCCGACATCCACGTAGTCCGGAGCAGACCCACGATTCAACATTGCTGTCACGTGCTTCAGCGGAGCAGCGGACCAGGAGGTCGGGAGGGTAACGCCCAACACCGTGCTCATTCCGTCACCTCACCCAACAGCGCCTGAATCTCCGCCTCCAGCGACTTCAACTCCGCGTCGATTTCCGCGAGCGGCCTCGGGGGCTTGTATACGTAGAAGTGCCGGGTAAACGGGATCTCGTAGCCGATCTTCGTCTTCGTGTGGTCGATCCACGCGTCCGGGACGTGCGGCAGCACCTCGCGCTTGAGGTACTCCTCGACATCCTCGCCGAGCGGAACGTTCTCGTAGTCCCGCAGGTCAGCGTCCGCCTCCGGCGCCCCCTTGACCTTTTGGACCTCGCCTTCGGGGTCACGGACCCCGACCGCCTCCCGTACCGCCTTCGCGAACGGCGCTCCCGACGGCCAGGTCAGCCCGGCCGCGACCACCGCGTCCTTGAGCGCGACGAAGGCGTCGGACTTCGTCGTCCAGGACGAGCCGAGCAGCGTACGCATCGCCGCCACGAACTCCTCGCTCCGCTCCAGCTTCGCCACCGGCTTGGCCTCCGCCAGGGCGGCCAACGCCTCCTCCGTGACCTCGAAATGGAGCTTCAACGGCCGCTCCACGGTGATGCGCTGGTAGCCGAAGTCCTCGTTGGCGAAGACCTTGACCTTGCCGTGCAGCGGGTGCTCGGGGTCCTTGGCGACCTGGAGGGCCTCCGCGTACAGGCGGGTGATGTCGCCGATGTGGTCGGGGCGGCCGTTCGTGCCGTCGCCGAGTTCCTTGCGCTTGTCGCCGAGCGACTTGCGCATCTTCACCCACTGGTCGCGCGCGTCGAGCAGGACGACCTTGCCCTTGTGGTCGGCGTCCTTACGGTTGGTGAGGATCCAGAAGTACGTGGAGATGCCCGTGTTGTAGAAGAGCTGGTCCGGGAGGGCAACGATGGCCTCCAGCCAGTCGTTCTCCAGGATCCAGCGGCGGATGTTGGACTCGCCGGACTCAGCCGCGCCCGTGAACAGCGGGGAGCCGTTGAAGACGATGGCGATGCGGGAGCCGCCCCCGCCGTTCACGTCCACCGGCTTCATCTTCGAGATCATGTGCTGGAGGAAGAGCAGCGAGCCGTCGTTGATGCGCGGCAAGCCCGCGCCGAAGCGGCCGGCGTCGCCGAGCGACTTGTGCTCGTACTCGACCTCCTCCCTGACCTTCTTCCACTCCACGCCGAACGGCGGGTTGGCGAGGATGTAGTCGAACTTGCGGCGGGCGTGGCCGTCGTCGGAGAAGGAGTTGCCGAAGCGGATGTTCTCCGGCTCCTGGCCTTTGATCATGAGGTCGGACCGGCAGATCGCCCAGGACTCGGGGTTGAGCTCCTGCCCGTACACCTCGACCGTCGCGTCCGGGTTAAGGGCCTTGATGCGGTCGTCGGCGGCGCTGAGCATGCCGCCCGTGCCGCAGGCCGGGTCCATGACCGTGCGGACGACGCCCGGCAGGCTGAGGGCGTCCGCGTCGGGTGCCACCAGCAGGTTGACCATCAGCTTGATGACCTCGCGCGGTGTGAAGTGCTCACCCGCGGTCTCGTTCGACTGCTCGGCGAAGCGGCGGATCAACTCCTCGAAGATGTAGCCCATGTTGTGGTTGGGCACGACATCGGGGTGCAGGTCGAGGTCGGTGAACTTGCCGATGACCTGGTAGAGCAGGTTCGCGCTGTCGAGCTTTCTGACCTGCTGGTTGAACTCGTATTTGTCGAGGACCTCGCGGGCGTTGTCGGAGAAGGCGCCGACGTAGATCTGCAGGTTCTTCGACGCGTTCTGCGGGTCGGCCGCGATCTTCCGCAGCGTGAGCTCGCTCTTGTTGTAGAAGGAGTGGCCCGAGGCCTTCCGCAGGAAGCGGTCGGTGTCGATGTCCTGGCCCGCGAACCTGGCGACGGTCTCGACGACCTTGTCCCGTGTGGGCTCCAGGACGCATTCCAGGCGCCGCAGCACAGTGAACGGCAGGATCACCTTGCCGTAGTCGGACTGCTTGTAGTCGCCGCGCAGGAGGTCGGCGACGGACCAGGCGTGGTTCGCCAACTCCGTGTGCTTGCTGCTGTTCAAGGTTCCCCAGGTTCCTTCCGAGCCGTTCCGCCGGGCGAGGGGGCGGGTACGGCCGAGTGTGATGGATGAGTGAAGAAGTGCGCCAGTGCGTCAGGGCGATGCAGTCTCGGGCGGGAGCAGCGCCCCCGCCGTCAGGCCGGTAGTCAGGAGGTCCGCATATTCGCGGGCGAGGTCGGTGGCCTGGCGGGCGGCGGTGTGCAGTTCGTGGACGCGGCGGAAGGCCTCGCCATAGCGGCGCTGCTCCTGCAGTGGCAGCAGCGGTACGCGCAGTCGGCCGGGCTGGAGGTGGACGGTGGTGCTGCCGGTGGATGCCCCGGTGATGTTGTCGTGCGCGCCAACGAAGCCCGCGAGGAACCAGGGGTCCAATCGTGTCGGGTCGGGACGCAGAAGGTAGAGGTCATGGCCCAGTAGGACGCCGATGTCCTGTTCGTCGGCCAGTCGGGCCATGCTCCCGCCTTCCCCTGTGAACACGCGTACCAGAATGTCCCCTTCGGTGATGACCGGTGACGACCTCAAGGGCATGCTGTCGAGGAACGTGCCGGAGGCGGGTACGCCGTCCGCGACGTCGGTGCCGTAGAGGACCAACCGTCCGGCGTTCTCGGCTCTCCATTGCGCGCCTTCGGTCTTCTCCCGGGTGTCGGTCGCTGCCCGCAGGATCTCCAGGGCGCCGCCGCGGGCGAGGTCGGAGAGTGTGGCCGTGCGCCACTGCCGTGGAGAGTCGCCGGTGGGCTGCCACGTGCCCTGAGCGGCGTCGGCGAGGAGGCCGGCGTGCTCGGTCAGTTGCTTGCGGTGGTCGTCGGCTTGCCGTGCCACCTGGGCTGGGTCGATGTCGGCGGGCAGGGCGCGGACCTGGCGGGCCGGGGTGAGGTCGACGACCTCGTCGAGGAGGTCCAGTACGGGGACAGCGCGGGCGATGCCGGGCTCGTCGGAGAAGGACTCTGGGCTGGCGCGGAAGGCCGTCCAGTGGTCCAGCACGGTGTCGGTCAACTCGTCCCAGTCGAGGGCGTCGCGGCGTCGGCGTGTTCCCGGCGAGCCGAGCGTGCTGTCGGACCGGTTACGTGGCCTGTCCTGTTGCCGCTCGCCGCCGGCGTCCACGAACAGCACCGAGGCGCGGTCCAGGCCGTCCGGCTCAGAGGTCTGGAGGATCCACAGCTGAAGGCCGATGTGCAGGGGCGCGGCCGCGCCGGGCGGCAGGGCTACTACGGCGCGCAGGGCGCCACCGCGTACCAGTTCGGCGCGCACGCGGCGGCCCGAGGCGCGGGCGGCGGTGGCGGGGGGCAGCAGCAGCACCGCGTACCCGCCCGGGCGCAGGTGGGCCAGGGCGTGCTGGATCCAGGCGAGTTCGGATTCCATGCGCGGCGGGACGCCGTAAGCCCAGCGGGGGTCGTAGGCCAGCTCGTCGTGGCCCCAGTCGCGGTCGCCGTAGGGCGGGTTGCACAGCACCGCATCCATTGGAGGCTGGGGGAAGGCGTCGTGGCGCAGGCTGTCGCCGGCTTGTACGGCCACCGTCGCGTCGGGTGTGGCGAGCAGCAGGCGTACTGCGCTGCGTTGGGCCTGGACCGGCAGGGCGTCTTGGCCGTACAGCTCGCGGGTGCCGTGGCACGCGGCGGCGGCCAGGAGGGTGCCGCTGCCGCACGCCGGGTCCAGGACGCGGGTCGTATCGGCAGGCAGCAGGCGTGCCATGAGGTCGGCCAGACGGTTGGGGGTTTGGTAGGTGCCGGTGGAGGCGCTGTCTTCCAGTTCCCGCTCGGCGAGTACGTCGAGGGCGGCCTGGGCGCCTTCCTCCCGTACGCAGTGGATCAGTGCCCGCACGGTACCTGCGTCGTCTGCCGTGAAGGGGGCGGCCTCGGTCTGCGGGACCGTGTCGGCGAGCTCGGCGACGGCGGCGTCCGCGCGTGCGGCGAGGTCTGCGTCCGGCAGGTCGGCGAGCGCGGTGAGCTCTTCCGGGGAGCGGCGGGAGGTGGCGAGGACCAGGGGGAGCAGCGGTACGGCTGAGTCAGCGACCGCAGGGCGCAGTCGCAACAGGGTGCGGAGCTCCTCGGCGGGGGCGGCGGCGAAGGTCTGGCCGCGGGAGCGCAGCCAGGCGCGCACGGTTTCCAGGTCGTAGAGCGGGCTGGTCTCGGTACCGCCGACTGGTGCTGGGAAGTCGTCGTGCCGGCGGCGCCAGTTGCTGACGGTGGCGCGCGTGACGCCCGCGATGCGGGAGATCTCCGCGGCTGTCACCTGGGCTGACGGCTGGGCCATGACGTGTTCTCACCTCTCGTCGGGGACAGCAACCACCTTACACCGCTGGCTAAGTTCGTGAACAGGTTTGACAGTGCTTTCACCGTGATGCTTATCTGTAGACGCTTCCGGCTGGCAGTGGTCGCCGGAAGCGCCCCGGGGCCGCTTTTCGGCCACTTCGGCCTGCCCCGGGACCGCAGACGAAGCCTCACGAGTGGAGAAACCTGCTTGACCGAGACGGGCGAGCCCGAACTGACCGTGTACCGCCGCCACCTGGCGCAGTTGCTGAAGCGCGACGCCGGGGAGAACTTCCGGGCCCTGCTGGTCCAGGCCCGCCACATCACCGGCACGTCCTACGAGACCACCCTCTACGACCACCAGCAGGCATTCCGCCTCCTATGGCGCCACCTGGAGCGCAGCGGCTACCTGCGCCGCGCCCGCCGCGACGCCCAAGCCCGCCTCGCCTCCGGTCACGCCGCGCCCGACGAACGCGCCGACCTGGAGCTGTTCCTCACCGTCTACGGCCAGGTCCACCTGCCGAACGGCGCCGGCGCCTGATCTGCATGCCCACCCGGTGGGCGTCACGCGCTGCCCGCCCACTCTCCCGCTGCCCCCGAGGGCTACCTGCTCGGAAAGGAAGTCATCCATGACCATCACTGTCGACTCGTCGCGCCTGTCCCTGGTGCGTGAGGAGTCCACTTACCTGGCGATCTGCACCAGCCAGGGCGGCCGGACCGTCTACACGACGCGCATCCCGCTCTCCGACCTCTCGGTCATCCTCACCATCCCGGACCCGGCCAAGCCGGACCCGGACAACCGAAAGGTGGACATCACCCACGCCAAGGGCTTCGGCCAGTACCTCGCCGACAACCCCGGCTGGGTGGCCCCGGCCCTCCTCATCCGCGACACCGGCGGCTGCCGCTTCGAGCCGATCAGCGAAGACGGCTCGGTCGGCTACCTCACCGTTCCGTGGTCCATCGGCGGCATCGGACGCCTGATCACGATCGACGGCCAGCATCGCATCCTCGGCGTCCACCTGGAGAAGAAGCGCATCACGGACGAGGTCTCCCGCATCGACCGGGAGATCCACCGCGCCAACGAGGCCAAAAAGGCGAAGCTGGAGCAGGACCGTGAGGTTCTGATCGGCCGAATGCAGCGGCTCAAGGACGAGTTCGTCGGCATCGACATCTACGTGGAGCCCGACGGCGTCAAGGGCCAGCAGATGTTCGTCGACGTCGCGGACAACGCCAAGGGCATCTCCGGTGCCGTCCGGGCCCGCTTCGACACCTCGCGCATCGCCAACCGCACGCTCAGCGACATCGTCACCCACCCCCTCTTCCTGGGCAAGATCGACATCGAGCGGGACCGGATGACCCTGACCAACCGCAACCTGATGGGTGCCAAGCACGTCGCCGACATCACGCGGGCTGTCATCGCCGGCCCCGGTGGCCGCGTCAGCAAGAAGGTCGAGTCGCTGACCGACAACGAGGTCATCGAGAGTGTTCGCGGTTTCCTGGACGTCATCTCCATCGCTTTCACCGCGCTCGCGGAGATCACCGAGGAGGACGTGGACAACTACGACCCCGCGCTCTCCGACAAGAAGAAGAACGAGCCGCCGGCGCCCCCCACCAAGGCCATGAGGCTGCGCGAGTCCTCGCTCCTGGGCTCGGTGGGCATGCTCCGCGTCCTGGGCGGCGTCTACCGCAACCTGCGGGAGGCCGGAGCCGAGGACGGCGACATCCAGGAGTTCTTCAAGCGGCTCGACCGGCACATGACTGCCCCGGTCGCCGAGGACAGCATCTGGCGCACCACGGACGCGAACGAGGACTTCGAGCCGAACGCCTCCGCCCCGATCATGCGGCAGCAGAACGTCGTGCACCTGACCAAGGTGATCACGGACTGGTACAGGAAGGCCCCGGCCGCCATCTGACCCACCAGCAACTTCGGTGCCCCTCCACATCTGGCGGATTCCAGGGGTCATTGCAACACAGTGATGGCGCCTGACCCGCACGACCAAGTTCGGCGGGCGTCACGCGCGCCCGCCCTCTCTCCCGCTGCTCCGTTGCGAAGACAAGGAGGCAACAACTGTCATGGGTCATCGTTCTCCCCTCGCCCACGCACCCCGCCCCACCACCTCCACTTGTCGCCAGGTGTACGTGAACGACAAGGTCAAGGCCGTCGCCGGGCCGATCGTGCTGGCCACGGACGCCTCCGTCGGCCCGGACCGGGTGGCCTCCGGCTACCTCGCCACCACCGGCCACACCGGTCTGCGCGCCCACCTCTACCCGAAGCACCTCGTACGCCCCCACTCCCGCGTCGTCGTCACCGAACTCCGCGCCGTGTACTGGGGCCTCAAGGCGGTCCTCCACACGCACCCCGGCCAGCCCATCGAGGTCCGCGTGGACAACCTGCAGGCGCTGCGGCACCTGCACAGCTGGCAGCAGGGCGGCACGGACATACCCGAGGGCTACGACACCCACCTGCGCTCCCAGGGCCGCCAGCCCACCCTGGTCAAGCTGCAGCTGCTCGCCGAGTACACCCCGCACCTGACCTTCGTCCACGAGAAGGCCCACGCCGGTCACCCCCTCAACGAGGCCGCCGACTCCCTCGCCAAGCTCGGCCTGCGATGCGTGCGCGGCGCCGTCCCGCGCACCGAACTCCCGCGCCTGGTCCCGTTGTGGGCCTCCGGCGCCCTCGCCGACTACCGGCGCTCCCGGGCCGCCTGACGCACATTCCAGCTTCACAAGTCACATGCACCCGCAAGGTGCATCTACACCCCCTGGAGGGACCATGAGCCAGCAGCAGTACCCGCAGCAGCCCCAGCCCGGTTGGGGCGGCCCGCAGCAGCAGGGCTACGGCACTCCGCCGTTCCAGCCGCAGCCGCCGAAGAAGTCGAAGGCAGGGAAGATCATCGGCTTCGGCTGCCTCGGCGTCGTCGCCCTCTTCGTTCTGATCGGCATCGGAGCCGCGGCCAGTGGCGGAAACGGCGACTCCACCGACACCAGCGCCAAGGACAAGCCCGTCGCCGCCAGCCGCACGCCGAAGTCCGACAAGGCCGAGGCGACGCCCGCGCAGAAGACGAAGACGCAGGCGGAGCAGTTCAAGGCCTGCGTCGCCAAGTCCGGTACGGCAACGGAGAAGAAGGCCGTCCAGCACGTGACGAAGGTGACCGGCGCGGACAAGCGGAACGACATCCTGGACTCGGCTGAGGTCTACACCGACTTCACTGGCGGGTTTATGAGCGACAACCAGGGTGACGCGAAGCTCATCGCCTCTGCGTTCACGTCCTGCTACGAGTCCAAGAACGGGCTCGTCACTGTGTATGGCAAGGACGGCGACATGATCGCGAACGCCAACTACTGATCTCTTCGACCAAGGCCGCGAGGGTGGCGCGGCGGCAGCTCATTCTTCAGCGGCAAGTGGACCGACACCAACGCCGGCTGACTGGCTGCCCGATCGGGTCAGTGCGCCTTCGAGTGCGGCGGCGAGGCGATGATCCGCCGCCTCCGCGCCGCCCCCGACCACGACCTGCTGCGTGGTTTTCACCCTCCCATTCCTTACCTGAAGGACAACCGTGAACCGAGCCAACGCCATTGCCATTGCCGCCTGCGGGTTGACAGCTCTGTCCGTCACTGCGGCCACGGTGGACCACGTCAGTACCCACTCTGCGCTCGCCACCGCCCGCCGCCAGGCGGCTGCTGCCGACCACCGCGCCCATCAGGCCGAGTCTCGCCCGCCCAAGGTCGTCACCCATACGGTCACCAAGACTGTGGACAAGCCTGTCTTTGGCCGCTCAACGCTTCTCGGCGCCTACGCGTCCGGCGTGATATCGGGGGGCGTGTACGTCGACGACGGCAGCATGACCTACACCGCGAGCGACAGCACCTGCTCGCGGGAGTACGCCCAGATCTCCCAGGAGTCCAACGGCGGTACCGTCGACCGCGACGACTTCATGAAGGCCTGCTTGACCAACGTCAACGACACCGCCAAGACCGACCCCGCGCCCTGACCGGCGGCGCTCTGCGCCGATCTGCAGGTCACCAACGTGGGCGCGTTGGGCGCCGTTCCTGTCTACGAGGCCGCCGACTCCCTCGCCAGGCTCAGTCTGCGCTGAGTGCGCGGCACCCGAAGTACCGGCACCTTTGCGTAACTTGCCCGGCAGTGGCGAGTCAGTGTCCTGCACGGTCTGGTTCCCTTCGTCGGATTCGCCACCGTCGCGGCCCCACGGCGCTGGCGCGCTTTCGCCTACGCGGGGGTGATGCGCGGCTGGGATCACAGCCACATCGGAAACCTCTGCCACCGAAACGAATACGTCCGGCATACGCCACACACCTGGAGAGGATCGACGTGACCACTCGTAAGCTGCTCGCCGCCATAGCCCTGGCCGCCCTCCCCCTTGGTACCGCCTGTACCGCCGCCCCGCATGCCGCTGCCCCGTCCCCGTCCGCCTCGGCGCCAAGCATCTCTCCGGAGCCGGTGTCGGACCCGACCACGGAGAGCCCGGCGTACGCCGACCCGAGACCCTCCGACTTCACGATGAAACTCAAGATCAAGCGGAAGCACTGCTTCGGCTCGGCCGGGTGCAACGTGGACGTGGAGCCGGATCTGTCTTACGGGGGCATCTTGCCCATCGACCCGGACAAGACGTACGAGATCACGTACCAGATCAACGGTGACGAGAGCGGACCGGTCATCGAGACGATCAGCCTGACCAACGGAACGTCGATGGAGTACTACCCCTCATCCTTGTCCACCGCGAGTTCCCGCACCAAGATCACCGGCAAGGTCACAGACGTAGCAGAGACGAACTGACGCCCCCGCTCCCCGCCGGCACGGGGGGTGACCTTCACTTGGACACGCGGTGAGACGCGCCATGACTGGCGGCGCTTGGTGCCGGTCTGCGGGTCAAGCGCCGTGGTCGCGCATCGCTGCCTGCGCCGTGGTGCCGCGTGCAGCCGGCCCAGCTCCGTTGTGTAACTGCCCTTGGTCATGACGAGTCGGGGGGCTCCGGTAACCGTCCGACCGGTCGAGCTGCACCAACGTCACCGCGTCGGCGGCCAAGCCTCCACAGTCATGAGCCAATCCATGGTTCGGGTTGTCGTCCCGGTTACTACACCCACCGCTCGGGATCTTCACAAGGTCCCGCACTTTTTCCAGGGAGAGAAAGTGACCCACCAGGTCAGCAGCCCGTCTGAGGGCTCCGAAGAAGCCGCATCGCACGGCCCCACTGCAGGGCAGGCAGGACCTCAGTACCCTCCTCCTCCGCCGTACGCCCCGCACGTCATGGGCCAGCCGCCCCAGTCTGTGTCCGTAGACAACTCCTTCGCGTGGACCTTGGCCTTCGCGCCACTGCTTCTGGTTCTGATTGACGGCCTCTTGGCGGCGACGGGAGCTGGGTTCTCGGCTGTACCAGCCTTCCTCGCTGCCATTGGTCTCAACGTCGGGCTCTCACTTGCCGATCACCGTCGTGTACGCGCGGCCGGGCAGGAGCTGCCCGCCGCACTGGCCGCCCTGCTTGTTCCCGTGTATCTGTTCCTCCGGCAGGCTCGGCTCCGCCAGAACTATGCGATCCCGATCGTGTGGTGCGTGACGTTCCTGGCATCCCTCGGCGGCTCAGGGATCATTGAGAACACCATCGGGGTCGCCATCGATACTGGCGTCGTCGAGAGACAGATCGAGCAGGGCGTACAGAACCAGCTGGGAACCGCGGTCACAGTCCAGTGCCCGTCGTCCGTGACCGTCCGGACCGGCGAGAGCTTCCAGTGCGTGGTCCAGGCCCCAGACGGCAGTTCCGCCATCGCGAAGGTCACCATCCAGAACGGCCAGGGTGCCTTCGTCTGGCAGCTCGGGCAGTAAGTAGAGTTCGCAAAGTCCGTCCTGGAGCACCCGGACGCCACACAGCTCCGGGACCGGGATACCGGTGACTGTGCTGCTCCCTTCCACCGGGAACGTCTCGTCGAACCAGTCCTTGTCGGCGACATACGCGGTCGGCGCCCAGCGTGACCCTCTGCGCGACTTGCCGTGACGCCACCGCAAGGTGATCACGGCGCGGCCCTCGGCCATGTCGATCAACGCCTGGTCAATCAGGTGTAGGTGCCGGGCCTGCATTCCGCGGCGTTCGGTGAGCACTGCGGCGAGCCCGCCGGGCGAGGCCGTCCATGGCGATGCCAACGATCCGCACTCTCCAGGCCGCGGAACGGTGGACCTGGCTCGTCATTGCCTGTCACACCCAGCTCCGACTTGCCCCCACCCTGGCAGAGGACCTGCGCCGCCCCTGGGAGAAGCCTGCACTCCCGGGCCAGCTCACCCCCGCCCGCGTCCGCCGAGTTCAGGAACATCCGGCGGACGATCACTCTCCCGCCGACGCACCCAGACCCGGCCAGCCCGGCCCCGGCCGACCACCCGGCGCCAAGAACTGCAACCCGCACCCCGCCACGACCGTAAAAAATCGGTCAAACGAGACCTGACCATGACCGCAAGACGAGACCAGACAGGTCGAAGATCAAGCTGACGACTTGTCAGCTCTTCGTTCCCAGAGCGTTCCCAAAAGGCCACAAAAAGGGCCTCCTCTCGATTGCGAGGAGGCCCTTCGCCTGCAAAGATGCAGGTCAGAGGCGGTAGGCCCTGTGGGACTCGAACCCACAACCAATGGATTAAAAGTCCACTGCTCTGCCAATTGAGCTAAGGGCCCAGGCGGTGTCGCCTCCCCGAGCATAGCCGGACCACGCCGTCTCGTAGATCGGGTATCGGGGAGCCGGGCCGGAAGTGGGCCGTGCGGGTGCCCGAAGGGCTACGGATCGACCGGTTCGGGGGAGCCGGCACGGGCGGCCTCGCGGGCGAGAGTGCGTGCGTGCCGGGGGTTGAGGAACCAGTGCCGGGCCGAGGCCAGCCACCAGGTCGCGGCGAAGCCGAGGACGACGAGGACGGCGACCGGAGCGTAGTTGAAGGATTCCCAGGTGACCGGGGAGACCTGCGGCAGCATGAAGAGGACCGTGATGATCCCGACCCACCCCACGGACACCACCCCGATCGCCCGCGACCAGCGGCCCAGGTGCCAGGGCCCGCGCTCGAAGGAGTCGCCCCTGCGCACCCGCAGCAGAGTCGGGATGACGTAGGCGATGTAGAGGCCGATCACCGCGATCGAGGTGACCGCCGCGTACGCCGTGACATTGATCAGGTACGGCAGCCCCAGGAGCAGCGCGCCGAGCGCCGCCAGCCACACCGCCGCCACCGGGGTGCGGGTGCGCGGGCTGACCGTGTGCCACACCTGCGAGAAGGGCAGCGCGCCGTCGCGTGAAAAGGCGTAGATCATGCGGCTGTTGGCTGTCACCGACGCCATCCCGCAGAACAGTTGCGCGCCGATCACCACGAGCAGCAGCAGCTTGCCGGTGGTCGCGCCGAGGGCGTCCAGCAGGATCTGGGCGGGCGGCGCGCCGGTCGGGGACGTCCGCTCCTTGTCGTAGGACTGGATGGCGAAGGTGAAGCCCAGGAGCAGGACGAAGCCCGCCACCCAGGATGTCCAGATGGAGCGGACGATGCCCTTCGGGCCGGCCGTGGACGCGTTGTGCGTCTCCTCCGTCATATGGGCGGAGGCGTCGTAGCCGGTGAAGGTGTACTGGGCCATCAGCAGACCCAGCAGGACCACATAGACGCCGCTGCTCCAGCCCGTGTTGTTCACGAACCGTGTGAACACGAAGGACGCCGACTGGTGGTGGTCCGGTACGAACGCCAGTGCGCCGACGATCAGCGCGACCCCCAGCACGTGCCACCACACGCTGACGCTGTTGAGCAGGGCGACGATGCGGACGCCGAAGGTGTTGAGCAGGCCGTGCAGAATCAGGATCGCCGCGAAGAGCAGGACCGTGCGGCCGGGTGTGACCGCGAAGCCGAACTGGAGATCGAGATAGGCGCCCAGGAAGGACGCGGCACCGAAGTCGATGCCCGCCGTCACCGCCACCTGGCCCAGTACGTTGAACCAGCCCGTGAACCAGGCCCAGGCGGGGGCCGAGCGGTGCGGCGCCAGCCGGTGGGCCCAGAAGTACAGGCCCGCGGAGGTCGGGTACGCCGAGCAGATCTCGGCCATCGACAACCCGACGAACAGGGTCATCAGTCCCACGCCCACCCATCCCCAGGTGATCACGGCGGGTCCGCCGGTGTTCATCCCGAAGAGGTAGAGCGTCAGACAGCCGGAGAGGACGGAGATGATCGTGAAGGAGACCGCGTAGTTGGAGAAGCGGACATCCGGCGGGCGAGCACCTGGGGGTAACCGAGCTGGGCCAGCCGCTCTTCGTCGGACGGCCCGGCCGGTCGTACGTCGTTTGTCATGCACCCAGCGTTTCCCCGGTCGAGGGCGTGACATGCGTCACAGGATCGATGCTGTGGTCAAGAATCGCCATACGGACGTCCGGGAACGGTTCGGGGACCCCCGTGGATGCGGAACGCGGAAAGCGCCGCGCCCCCGCCCGGATCGGGGCGGGGGCGCGGCGCTCAGGTGCCGATGCCGGCGTCAGCCGTTGCGCTTCCAGCGCGGCTTGTCCTCACGACGGCCGCCGAAGCCGCCCGTGCCGCGGTGGTCGTCGCGACGGCCGAACGGGCGGTCGTGCCCGCCGCCGGCACGGAAGCCGGGGCGGTCGCCCTGGCGGTCCCGGTTGAACGGGCGGTCGCTGCCCCGGTGTCCGCCGCGGTCGTCACGCCGGTCGAACGAACGGCGCTCGCCGTCCTGGCGGAAGCCGCCGCGGTCGTCACGGCGCTCGAACGAACGGCCGCCCCGGTCGTCCCGGCGGTCACGGTCGAAGGGGCGACGGTCACGGTCGCCGTCCCGGCGGAAGCCGCCACGGTCGTCACGGCGCTCGAACGAACGGCCGCCCCGGTCGTCCCGACGGTCACCGTCCCGACGGTCGAAACCACGGTCACGGTCCCGGTCGCGGTTGAAGCCGCCCCGGTCGTCCCGGCGGTCACGGTCGAAGGGGCGACGGTCACGGTCGCCGTCCCGGCGGAAGCCGCCGCGGTCGTCACGGCGCTCGAACGAACGGCCGCCCCGGTCGTCCCGACGGTCACCGTCCCGACGGTCGAAACCACGGTCACGGTCCCGGTCGAAGCCACGCTCACGGTCGCGGTCACGGTTGAAGCCGCCCCGGTCGTCACGACGGTCACGGCGCTCGTACGACGACGAGCCCGCCGGACGCTCCGCACGCTCGCCCTGCCGGACCCGCTCGGCGTCCTGGGCGGTCGGCTGCTCCGGCACGGAGACCCCGGAGGCCTGCGCCTCGTCGGCCTCGGTGCCCGAGGGCACGGCGGAGACGATGTCCTGCCCGTTGGCCGCCGCGGCTTCCGCCACCGCCGCCTCCGGGTCCTCGCCCCGCTCCCGGGCGGCGCGTGCGACCAGCCGGTCGGCCTCCTCGCGCAGCTCGGTCGCGCGCCGCGTGGCGCGCTCCAACTGCTTGGTGAGGTGCGTGACTTCGCGCTCGGCCTGCTGCGCGGCGTTCCCGGCCGACTCGGCCTGGACCTCGGTCATGGAGCGGGCGCCGGTGATCTCGGCGACCTCGGGGTCGAACGCGGCCCCGCCCTGGATGATGTGGCGCGAGGCGTCGACGCCCGCGTCCTCCATCAGCCGGAAGATCTGGCGCCGCTGGTGCGGCAGGGAGAGGGAGACCACCGTGCCCGTGCGTCCCGCACGCGCCGTACGCCCGGCGCGGTGCAGGTAGTCCTTGTGGTCCCCGGCCGGGTCCACGTTGAGCACGAGGTCGATGCCGTCGACGTGAATGCCGCGGGCCGCGACGTCCGTCGCGACGAGCACGTTGACGTACCCGTCCTTGAAGTCGGCCAGCGTCCGGGTGCGCGCGCCCTGGGTCATGCCGCCGTGCAGCGCGTCGGCCTTCGCCCCGGCGTCGCGCAGCTGCTCGGCCACGCGGTCGGCGCCGAGCTGGGTGCGCACGAAGATGATGGTCCGGCCCTTGCGGGAGGCGATGGCGGCGGTGACCGGGGCCTTGTCCTTGGGCTTCACGATCAGGATGTGGTGCGACATGGTCGTCACGGCACCCTGGGCGGCGTCGACCTCGTGGCTGACCGGGTCGGTGAGGTACCGGTCGACGAGCGTCTGGATCTCGTTCTCCATGGTCGCGGAGAAGAGCATGCGCTGGCCGCCGGCCGGAACCTGGTCGAGCAGCTCGGTGACCTCGGGCAGGAAGCCCAGGTCGGACATCTGGTCGGCCTCGTCGAGCACCGCGATCTGCACGTTCTCCAGGGAGCAGGCACCGCGGTTGATGATGTCGCGCAGGCGGCCCGGGGTGGCGACCAGGATGTCCACGCCGCGCTCCAGGGCGTAGATCTGGTTGCCCATGGAGGTGCCGCCGCAGACGACCTTCATCTTCAGGCCGACGACGTCGCCGTAGGGCTGCAGCGCGTCGGCCACCTGCATGGCCAGCTCACGCGTCGGGGTGAGGATGACCGCCCGCGGCTTCTTCTTCTCGGTGTGCCCGCCGGCCAGGGTGGCGAGGGTCGGCAGACCGAAGGACAGCGTCTTGCCGGAACCCGTACGGCCACGGCCGAGGATGTCCTTGCCCGCCAGGGCGTCCGGGATGGTCGCGGCCTGGATCGGGAAGGGGACGGTGACGCCGTTCTGCGCGAGCTTGCGGACGACGCCCTCGGGCAGACCGAGATCCGCGAAGCTGGCCTCGGGAGCGGTGTCCTGGTCCTCGGTCTCCTCGGACAGGACGACGTGATCAGTACTGACAATGGACATGCGAAATGCGAACCTTCCGGAGTTCACGGCACGCGCCCAAACATCCGTGAAGTCGCATTCGACCGCCTCAATGCGGTCCGGCCACGGCAAGGGAGAGTACGCGCCACACGCGGCGCGTCTTTGAGGCGCCGGGCAAATGGGATCAAACGATCTACCACCATACGCACCCGCCCCCATCAAGCGCAAACCGATTCCCTCGCGCCCCGGGTGACCCTCACCACACGCGCCGTCCGGGCGGGCGCGAGCCCCTGCCGGACCACCGCCGCCCCGACCGCGCCGGCCTCGGGAGCCGATTCCCGCACCACCAGCCGTACGGACTACTGCGCCGAGGAGGAGGGCTCCGCGGTCGACGGAGTCGGCGACGGCGGAGCGGGCTCGCCGGTCGGCGACGGCTCCTCGGTGACGGTGGGGGTGGGGTCTCCCTTGGTCGGGCCGGGCGGTACGGGGCCGCCGCCCCCGTGGTCGCCGCCCGCCGACTGTCCGCCGCTCGGTTTGGGGTTCTCGGCGCCGGCACCGTGCCCCGACGCCGAGGCGGAGGGCGAGCCGGAGGCGTCCTTGCCGGACTTCCCCGACGTCGACGAGCCCTCCTTGGCCGCCGCGCCGCCCCGGTCCACGCCGCGGTCCACGCCCCGCCCCGATCCCCCGTCCTGGGCGGCCGCGCCGTGGCGCCCCGCCGAGTGCGACGGCGAAGGGCTGCCCGTGTCGTCGCCCACACTCATACAGCCGGCGGCGGCCGCCACGGCGATCGCCGTGGCGGCCAGACGGACGGATACGTAACAGGCACGCACGGGCAGCCACCTCCGGGGCGGTGAGAAACGTCCCCCTGCCCAACTCCCGTCACCCGCAAGAGGACACGCGCCTCGCACGGAGAACGTCACACGTCACGGCGACGCGCGTACGAAACGGGGCCGCACACCGGCCGCATCCGGGCATGCGGCCGCCACCCGCACATCGAACACACCCGGCATCCCACGGCCACCCGCACGCCGACCACACCCCAGGCACTCCACGGGCACTCAACATCCGCACGCACCCCGCCGTCACCCGCACCCCCGGCGCACGCACCCTCCTCAGCCGTACCCCAGGGCGTGCAACCGCGCGTCATCGATCCCGAAGTGGTGCGCGATCTCATGCACCACCGTCACCTCGGTTTCCGCGACCACGTCCTCTCGCGTCTCGCAGATCCGCAGGGTCGGCCCGCGGTAGATCGTGATCCGGTCCGGCAGCACGCCCGCGTACCACTCCCCGCGGTCGGTCAGCGGCGTGCCCTCGTACAGCCCGAGCAGCTCGGGATCGCCGGCCGGCGGCTCGTCCTCGACGAACACCGCCACGTTGTCCATCAGCCGCGTCAGCTCGGGCGGGATCCGGTCGAGCGCCTCGGCGACCAGTTCCTCGAACTCCTCGCGCGTCATCTCCAGCACAGGGCCATTGTCCGGTACCGCCCCCTCGGAGGTGAGGCGTGGAAGGCTCCGCATATCGGCCCGGCGATCTGGGCATACGGCACCAATGGTCCGCGTTCCCCTCGTTTCCCGCGTCCCCGTCACCGTCTGGAACCGCGCACGAAGGACACCCGGCACCGTCGCCCGCCACTACCGCTCGCTCCGCCCCCACCCCGCCGCCGCACTCGTCCCTCAGCCGCACCCCTGGCTCCGGGCGCTCGGCATGGCCGCCGTCGTCCTCCTCGGCACCTGGCTCGGCCTGCTGGTGGTGGGCGACGTACGCGTACCGGTCGGGCCCGTGGACACCACCATGACCCTGCGCCCCTCGCTGGCCGGCGGCACGAAGATCAATATCTCCCCGCTCGGCGCCCTGCGGCTGGACAGTCACGACGCCCCCGTCCGCCTCGACGTCAACGTCGACCAGCTCGACCCGGTCCGCGCCCAGGCGCTCGTCGACCACCCGGAACGGATCTCCGGGCTCCAGCAGGAGATCACCCGCGACGTCGAACACGGAACGCTCGACCTGGCCGTCCGCTCCTGTGGGGCGGTGGTCGTCGGCGCCACCGCGCTCGGCCTGGCCGTCTACCGGCGCCCTCGCCGGGCCCTGGCGGCCGGCGGACTGGCGCTGGCGCTGCTGGGCGCCTCGGGCGCGACGGCGTACGCCACCTGGAACCCCCAGTCGCTCCTCGAGCCGAAGTTCTCCGGCCTGCTCTCCTCGGCCCCCTCCCTGGTCGGCAACGCGCGCAGCATCGTCACCGAATTCGACGTCTACCAGAGGGAGTTGGCCCGCCTGGTGACGAACGTGGCCAAGCTGTACGACGTCACCTCGACCCTCCCGGCCTACGAACCCGACCCGACCACGATCCGGGTCCTGCACGTCTCCGACATCCACCTCAACCCGGCGAGCTGGAAGATCATCGCGTCTCTGGTACGGCAGTACGACGTCAACGTGATCGTCGACTCGGGCGACACCATGGACCACGGCTCGGCGGCGGAGAACGGCTTCCTGGACCCGATCGCGGATCTGGGCGCCCCGTACATCTGGGTCCGGGGCAACCACGACTCGGGCACCACTCAGCGCTACCTGGAGCACCTGAAGAACGTGCACGTCCTGGACGACGGCAGGGCGATCACGGTGGCGGGCCTGCGCTTCGCGGGGATCGGCGACCCGCAGTTCACCCCCGACCGGTCCGTGGCACCCGGCGGTGACCGCGCCGAGGAGCTGGCGGGCGCGCGCCTGGCCTCCGCCCTGCGCGACCAGAAGGCCGCCGGGACGCCCGTCGACGTCGCGATCGCCCATGAGCCGACGGCCGCCCGCCAGACGGACGGCGAGGTGCCTCTGGCCCTGGCCGGGCATCTGCACCACGAGGGGACCGAGATCATGCCGTACGGCACCCGGCTGCGTATCGAGGGCTCCACCGGCGGCAGCGGGCTGCGCGCGGTCGAGCACCAGTACCCGGCACCCGTCGAGGCCTCGATCCTCTATCTGGACCGGGATACCCGCCGCCTCCAGGCGTGGGACGAGATCAGGCTCGGCGGCCTGGGGCAGACCACGGCGGAGGTGAGCCGCCACCTGGCCAAGGAGAACCAGCCGGGCGCGACCCCGTCCCCGAGCGCGGCACCCTCGGACCGCTCCGGGACCGCGCCCTCGGACCGTTCCGGGACCGCTCCAAGCCGCTCCGGGACCGGCCCGCGCCGCTCCTCCGCAGGCTCGAACCACTCCGGCGCGCCCCTCACGCCGAGCACCCCGTAAACCGTTTTGGCGAACCCTCGCCTGATCCCATATGCTTCTCACGTCCCCGACGCGCTGAGAAGCGCCCAGGCGGGCCGATAGCCCTCATCGTCTAGCGGCCTAGGACGCCGCCCTTTCAAGGCGGTAGCACGGGTTCGAATCCCGTTGGGGGCACGCAACACCATGTGCGACACTGTCGTACGCGATGCTTGGTCCTGTGGAGCAGTTTGGAGTGCTCGCCACCCTGTCAAGGTGGAGGCCGCGGGTTCAAATCCCGTCAGGACCGCTGAGGTTTCACGTGAAACCTCGTGGCTGGGTAGCTCAGTTGGTACGAGCGTCCGCCTGAAAAGCGGAAGGTCGCCGGTTCGACCCCGGCCCCAGCCACCACCGCCCTGACCAGGGCATACAGCCCCGCCGAAGATCTTCGGCGGGGCTGTTTTCATATCGGCTACGCCACCCGGTACGCCGACGGCCCCCGGGAGAGGGTGCCCCTCCGGGCGCCCCCAGCCCAAGGGCGGCGAAAAGCGGCCAGAGAGTGCCCGAATCGGCGCTTGGCATGCCCCCGCACAGGCACTACCTTCTGGCGGTCGACGCAGCCGTGCGGGTGGGGGAGATCATGGGCGGGAGCCGGACGAAGGCCATGGGGGACGTCGAGCTGGAGAAGGAGCGGGCTCGCTACGGTCTGCTCGCGGTGATCATCAGCACCCTCGCGATCGCCGGAGTGGCGATCTTCGGAGTATGGCGCCTGAGCGGCGACAAGTCCGTGATCGTCGGCGTCCTCACCGCCGCCTTCACCGCCGTCAGCAGCATGACCACGGCGTACCTGGGCATCAAGGCCGTCTCCAACACGGCCAAGTCGATGGTCCAGGAGAGAACGGCCCGCACCCCGGACGCCCCTGCCGTCCCCGCACCGGCCGCCCCGACCGACTGACCGGGCCCGAGTCCCGCGGCCACCGGCCGGAGGGGCGATCAGGCGCGGGCGACACGCCTCCCGCCCCTGATCGCCGGCCGTGCCCACCACCACTGCTCGCCGCCCGGCGAATCGCCGGAAGCAAATCGTTAGCCATGAATTTCACCAAGGTGAGATCCTGGACCGCGTATGTCTACGCATCCCGCCCCCGCCCTCGGCGCCCTCGCCCCCCGCCTGGCCCAGCTGTCCCTGCGCGACGCGCACCGTCTCGGGCGCAGGCTCGAAGGTGCGCGCAAGATCCGCAAGCCGGAGGCCCGGGCCGCCGTGCTCACCGAGATCGAGGCGGAGGTCGCCCAGGCCGAGGACCGGATGGCCGGGCGCGCCGCCCGTGTCCCCGCCGTCACCTACCCCGAACAACTGCCGGTCAGCCAGAAGAAGGACGAGATCGCCGCCGCCATCCGCGACCACCAGGTCGTGATCGTGGCCGGTGAGACCGGCTCCGGCAAGACCACCCAGATCCCCAAGATCTGTCTCGAACTCGGCCGTGGCGTCCGCGGCATGATCGGCCACACCCAGCCCCGCCGGCTCGCCGCCCGGACGGTCGCCGAGCGGGTGGCCGAGGAGCTGGACACGCCCCTCGGCGAGGCGGTCGGCTGGAAGGTCCGCTTCACCGACCAGGTGAACCCGGACGCCACCTTCGTCAAGCTCATGACGGACGGCATCCTGCTCGCCGAGGTCCAGACGGACCGCGAGCTGCGCGCCTACGACACCATCATCATCGACGAGGCCCACGAGCGGTCTCTCAACATCGACTTCCTGCTCGGCTATCTCGCCCAGCTCCTCCCCCGGCGCCCGGACCTCAAGGTCGTCATCACCTCGGCCACGATCGACCCCGAGCGTTTCTCCCGGCACTTCGGCGACGCGCCGATCGTCGAGGTCAGCGGCCGTACGTATCCCGTGGAGGTGCGCTACCGCCCCCTCCTCGAAGAGGACTCCGAGGACGCCGACCGCGACCAGATCACCGCCATCACGGACGCCGTCGAGGAGCTGATGGCCGAAGGGCAGGGCGACGTCCTGGTCTTCCTCTCCGGAGAGCGCGAGATCCGCGACACCGCGGACGCCCTGACCAGGAAGCAGTACCCCCGTGCCGGAGGCGCCGGCTGGCAGAGCACCGAGATCCTGCCCCTGTACGCCCGGCTCTCCCACGCGGAGCAGCACCGCGTCTTCCAGCCGCACCAGGGCCGCAGGATCGTTCTGGCCACGAACGTCGCCGAGACCTCCCTCACCGTCCCGGGCATCAAGTACGTCATCGACCCCGGCTTCGCCCGCATCTCGCGCTACAGCCACCGCACCAAGGTCCAGCGCCTGCCCATCGAACCGGTCTCCCAGGCCAGCGCCAACCAGCGCAAGGGCCGCTGCGGACGTACGTCGAACGGCATCTGCATCCGCCTGTACTCCGAGGAGGACTTCGACGCCCGGCCCGAGTTCACGGACGCCGAGATCCTCCGTACGAACCTGGCCTCCGTCATCCTGCAGATGACCGCGGCCGGTCTCGGCGACATCGAGAAGTTCCCCTTCATCGACCCGCCGGACCACCGCAACATCCGCGACGGCGTCCAGCTCCTCCAGGAACTGGGCGCGCTGGACCCGGCCCAGAAGGACCCGCGCAAGCGCCTCACCGACACCGGCCGCAGACTCGCCCAGCTACCGGTCGACCCGCGCCTCGCGCGCATGGTCCTGGAGGCGGACAAGAACGGCTGTGTCCGCGAGGTCATGGTCATCGCCGCGGCGCTGTCCATCCAGGACCCTCGCGAGCGCCCCGCCGACAAGCAGGCCCAGGCCGACCAGCAGCACGCCCGCTTCAAGGACGAGACGAGCGACTTCCTCGCCTATCTCAACCTCTGGCACTACATCCGCGAGCAGCAGAAGGAGCGCGGCTCGTCGTCGTTCCGCCGGATGTGCAAGCAGGAGTACCTGAACTTCCTGCGCATCCGCGAATGGCAGGACATCTACACCCAGTTGCGCACGGTCGCCAAGCAGATGGGCATCCACCTCAACGAGCAGGACGCCCCGGCCGACCGTGTCCACGTCTCGCTGCTGGCCGGTCTGCTCTCGCACATCGGGATGAAGGACGTGAAGGAGTCCAAGGACTCCGGCCCCGGCACGCGCAGGGACGGCGGACGAGGCGAGTACATCGGCGCCCGCAACGCCAAGTTCGCCATCTTCCCCGGCTCCTCCCTGTTCAAGAAGCCGCCGCGCTTCGTGATGTCCGCCGAACTCGTCGAGACCTCCCGTCTGTGGGCCCGGGTCAACGCGAAGATCGAACCGGAGTGGGTCGAGCCGCTCGCCGGCCATCTGCTCAAGCGGACGTACAGCGAACCGCACTGGGAGAAGGACCAGGCGGCCGTGATGGCGTACGAGAAGGTGACGCTGTACGGCGTCCCGATCATCGCCCAGCGGAAGGTGAACTACGGGCGCATCGACGCGGAGGCCAGCCGCGAGCTGTTCATCCGCAACGCCCTCGTCGAGGGCGACTGGCGCACGCACCACAAGTTCTTCGCCGACAACCGCAGGCTCCTGACCGAGGTCGAGGAGCTGGAGCACCGCGCCCGGCGCCGGGGCATCCTGGTCGACGACGAGACGCTGTTCGACTTCTACGACCAGCGGGTGCCGGAACACGTGGTGTCCGGCGCCCACTTCGACTCCTGGTGGAAGCACAAGCGGCAGGAGCAGCCCGACTTCCTCGACTTCGAGCGCGAGATGCTCATCACCGAGAAGGCGGGCGCGGTCACCAAGGACGACTACCCCGACTCCTGGCGCCAGGGCCGGCTGAAGTTCCGGGTGACGTACCAGTTCGAGCCGGGTGCGGACGCGGACGGGGTGACCGTCCACATTCCGCTTCAGGTCCTCAACCAGGTCACGGAGGAGGGCTTCGACTGGCAGATCCCGGGACTGCGGGAGGAACTGGTCACCGAGCTGATCCGCTCCCTGCCCAAGCCCATCCGGCGCAACTATGTCCCGGCGCCGAACTACGCCAAGGCGTTCCTGGAGAAGGCGTCGTCCCCGGACGGGGACGCTCCGGGGCAGTTGGCCCGGGAGCCGCTGACCACAGCGATGACGCGCGCGCTGAAGCGCATGGTCGGCGTGCCCTTCGAGGCCGACGACTTCGACTGGTCCAAGGTGCCCGACCACTTGAAGATCACCTTCCGGATCGTTGACGAGCGGCGCCGCAGGCTGGCCGAGGACAAGGATCTCCAGGCGCTGAAGCTCCGGCTGAAGCCGAAGGCGCGCCAGGCCCTCTCACAGGCCGCGGCGGCCACGGCCGAGCGGCAGGGCGGGGAGTCCCTGGAGCGCACGGGCCTTCAGGACTGGACGATCGGCTCCCTCACCCGCGTCTTCGAGACCCGGCGGGCCGGGCAGCCGGTGAAGGCGTACCCGGCGCTGGTCGACGACGGGGACACGGTCTCCGTACGGCTCTTCGACACCGAGGAGGAGCAGGCACAGGCGATGTGGAAGGGCACGCGCCGCCTGATCCTGCGCACCATCCCCGTCAGCCCGGCGAAGTTCGCCTCCGAGAAGCTGACGAACCAGCAGAAGCTCGGGCTGTCCGCGAACCCGCACGGCTCGATCCAGGCCCTGTTCGACGACTGCGCGACGGCCGCCGCGGACAAGCTCATCGGGGACTTCGGCGGACCCGCGTGGGACGAGGAGTCGTACCGCAAGCTGTACGACAAGGTGCGGGCGGAGATCGTCGACACGACGGTCCGTACGGTCGGACAGGTGCAGCAGGTGCTGGCCGCGTGGCAGGCCTGTGAGCGCCGTCTGAAGGCCGTACGGAGCCCGGCGCTGCTGCCGAACCTGGCGGACGTACGGGCCCAGCTGGACGCCCTCGTGAAGCCCGGCTTCGTCACGGAGACGGGCATCCGGCGGCTGCCCGACCTGATGCGCTATCTGGTCGCCGCGGACCGCCGGCTGCAGCAGATGCCGACGAACGTCCAGCGGGACACGACGCGCATGGCGAAGATCCACGAGATGCGTGACGAGTACGCGTGGCTGCTCGAACAGCTGCCGCAGGGCCGGCCGGTCCCGCAACAGGTCCTGGACATCCGCTGGATGATCGAGGAGCTGCGCGTCAGCTACTTCGCGCACGCGCTGGGCACGGCGTACCCGGTCTCGGACAAGCGCATCGTGAAGGCGATCGACGCGGCGGTACCGTAACGGATCGTTCACGGTGGGTGAGTTCGACCAGGGGCTCACCCTCCTGTACAGTCTCTTCTCGCAGCGCACCGCACGGAACACCGGGGATCCCCCCTTCGGGCGAGTGTCGCGACACCTGGTCCTGTGGAGCAGTTTGGAGTGCTCGCCACCCTGTCAAGGTGGAGGCCGCGGGTTCAAATCCCGTCAGGACCGCAGCAAAGCCCCGTATCCCTCCCGGATGCGGGGCTTCTTCGTGTGGTCGACGCGCCGGCCCCGCCGCCGACGGGCCCCCTCCGGGCGCCCGGACGGGGACCACAACCCGCTGTGTCACCGCACCCCGGCCGGCCGGGGCAGAGGCGACGACTCCACCCCCTTCGGCGCGGTCCTTCCCGCGCCTGCCGGGGCGCCGTCGGCCGGGTCGGCCCGGAGGCGGCCTCCGGGCGCCGCGCGGCGTCCGGAGGCCATGTGCGCGCCCGGAGGCCATACGGGCACCCCGGAGGCCACGTGTGCACCCAGAGGCCATCTGTGCGCTCCAGGGCGTCTTGACGGCCCCAACTCCCGCCGGTACCCAGGACTCAGGGCCCTTCCCCCTCGGGCCCGGGGAGGTGACGTATGGCGGCGTCCGCTCGGCGCGAGACCCGTGCCCTGCTCGGTGCTCACCTGTCCGCCGCTTCCGGGTACCGCCGTCCGACACGGCACTGCGCGATCCGCCACCGCCTCCCGCGACGGGCCATGGAGCCGATGGAACCCGCCCGGCGCGGCGAGGAAGGCCCCGAGACCGTGCCGAAGGAGGACCACCACGCCCCGACGGCGTGAACCGGCCTTCGGGCCCGGGGTTGGCGTGGCGTCCGCCAGGGCACTCCTGGACGTGCGGCCGCCCAACACCCGTCGCACAGAACGGCGTTCCCCCGGCGACGACACCATGAGCGCAACAGGGTTCAGAGTGTGTGACGGGTGTCACTGCCTCAGTTTTCGGGACCCGGTGCCCTTACACCCCTCCTACAATGGGTCAATTTAATATGTGCAATTGCACCCTCTCCCGCGGTCCCGCACAGCAGATCCGACACCCCTCCCCAGACTCCGACAAGGCCGCTCACACATCGGCCCCGCGCCCCGGGAAGAGGGCACAAAAAAGATCGCGCTGGACTCGGCGGAGTCCAGCGCGATCGACGACGCACCCTTGTCGTGCCTCTACTGACCTTGGGCGAGAGCCCTGTTGGGGCAGGACCCGCGTCGCTTGGAGCTGTGGTTCGGACGTCGCGGCAGGTGGGGGACCCACCGGAAAGTCCGGCTATGCAGTTGTTCAGGCCTCGCTGCGCTGCTGCGGGATGCCCGCGAGCAGAGCGCGGACCTCAGCTTCGCGATAGCGGCGGTGCCCGCCGAGCGTGCGGATCGACGTGAGCTTTCCGGCCTTCGCCCACCGCGTGACCGTCTTGGGGTCGACGCGGAACATCGTGGCGACCTCAGCCGGGGTCAGCAGCGGCTCGGCATCAGGGGTGCGAGCGGTCATGAGCGGCCTCCTCGGGAGAACCGAACCTTCTCGGTTCTTTCCTCTAAATTCTGCACCTTGACCCGCGTTGCCCGAAATGGCGGACGCGAGTCGAGTCGGTTATAGGACGAACGGCTTGTCCTCGGCACTACAACTACACCATCTGTCCAGCCGCGTCGGCCAAACCGATGGAATTGCCCTCCCAGGTGTTCATCAGCGACGGAAGCCGATGGACCATGCCATAGCGGACAGTCACGCCACTGTGACGATCAGTCACAGTGGCGATCAGGAGGCACCAGACCCCCCAGAGGGTGCAATACCGAGATTGCGCCCAAAAGTGGTTCCATGTGGACAGAGGGAGCCTCCCCCGGGCTCCTTGTCCTATTTTGGCATGAGGAGGGCCGTTAAGCGCAAGGTCCGTGAAAGTGCCGTCCGTCACGCTTGACGGCATAAGCCCGGTTCGAGAGGTACGTCCCCCGGCGTGACCTGCGATACGTCAACCATGGGCCAACGGTTGGAACTTCACCATGTCTCGCAGGTCACAATTCGCGCACTGGTTCCCGAAGCCCCGCCGCGAGAGCCGTCCCCGCCCGGAAGTCGGCCTCAGTTCGCCGAGCGACGGTCCCGTACGGCCCGCCAGCGCTCCACCAGCCGTCCGTACGCCTCCCCGGCCGCGACCCCGTCCCCGTGCCGCAGGGCCTCGATGCCCTCGGCGACGTCCGCGGCCGAGTGGTCCCCGTCCAGCGCCGCGGGCGGCAGGACGTGGACCAGTCCACCGTAGTCCAGTTCGACCAGCGACCGCGGGTGGAACTCCTCCAGCCACCGCCCCACCTCCACCAGACCGTCGATCAGCGGACTCTCGTCGATGGCGTCCCTCAGAGTGCGCAGCGCCCGCGCGGTGCGCCGCCGCGCCTGCACCATGGGCGTGCGGTACCGCAGCATCGGGGGGATGCCGGCCGCCCCCTGGTCGTAGTGCCGCTCGGCGTCCGAGACCAGCACGAACCAGTTCAGCGGCACCTGCCAGGTCGCGGTGCGGATCCACGGGCGGACGTCCGGGTGGCCGGCCAGCCAGCGCTCGTAGTCCTGGGCGGCCTGGCGGCGCACGACCGGCGGCAGGACGGCGTCCAGGACCGGCGCCGGCAGCTCCTGCGCCAGCTCCCCGAGCGCCTGCCAGCCGCGCAGCCGGGTGCGCCACGGACAGACGCACAGCACCCCCTCGACCTCGGTCACGAAGGCGTCGCTGCTCTCGTGCACCGGCACCGGGACCGGCGGCGTGGGCACCAAGTCGGCGAGGGAGCGGCGTAGTTCGTCCTGGTAGGAGGGGCGGTCGGAGCGCCGGGCGTAGCGCGCCCAGTGACTGCGTTCCGGCTCGGGGAAGGCGGCCAGTGGCTCGTACACGCGCAAGTAGGACGCGTACGGGACGATCACCGAGGACACCTTGGGCACGCCTGCTCCCTCCCCATCGGACCGGAGGCGAAACCCGTCCGGGCGCCGCCCGGACGAGGTGGAAAACCATGGCAAATCGTCCCACGAACCGATCCCGGTGTACTCCGGGGGAGGGTGATCCTGGGCACTGCGCGGCTGGCGGGCGCCCCCCACGCTCTACGCTCATGCCCACGGGAACCGCCACCCGCACGGAACCCGCCCCCAACCGCCGCTACTCAACCGGGAGTCACCACCGTGACCGACGTACCCGACGGCGTCCTGCACACCCTGTTCCGCTCGGCCCAGGGAGGCCATGAACAGGTCGTGCTCTGCCAGGACCGGACCAGTGGCCTCAAGGCCGTCATCGCGATCCACTCCACCGCCCTGGGCCCCGCGCTCGGCGGCACGCGCTTCTACCCGTACGCGACCGAGGAGGAGGCCGTCACCGACGCGCTGAACCTCGCGCGCGGGATGTCGTACAAGAACGCCATGGCCGGGCTCGGCCACGGCGGTGGCAAGGCCGTGATCATCGGTGACCCCGAGCGGATCAAGACGGAGGAGCTGCTGCTCGCGTACGGCCGTTTCGTGGCCTCGCTCGGCGGGCGGTACGTCACCGCCTGCGACGTCGGCACCTACGTCGCCGACATGGACGTCGTGGCACGGGTGAACCACTGGACCACCGGCCGCTCCCCGGAGAACGGCGGCGCGGGCGACTCCTCCGTCCTGACCGCCTTCGGCGTCTTCCAGGGCATGCGGGCCTCGGCCCAGCACCTGTGGGGTGACCCGACCCTGCGCGGGCGCACGGTCGGTGTCGCGGGCGTCGGCAAGGTCGGGCACTACCTGGTCGAGCACCTTCTTCAGGACGGCGCCCAGGTCGTGATCACGGATGTGCGCCCGGAGGCCGTGCGCCGGATCACCGACGCGCACCCCGAGGTGGCCGTGGCCCCCGACACCGACGCCCTCATCGGCGGCGCCCATCCCCTCGGGGCGCTCGACATCTACGCGCCCTGCGCGCTCGGCGGCGCGCTGAACGACGTCTCCGTGCCGGTGCTGACGGCGAAGGTGGTGTGCGGCGCGGCCAACAACCAGCTCGCGCACCCGGGGGTGGAGAAGGACCTCGCCGACCGCGGGATCCTGTACGCCCCTGACTACGTCGTCAACGCCGGCGGTGTCATCCAGGTGGCCGACGAGCTGCACGGCTTCGACTTCGACCGGTCCAAGGCGAAGGCGGCGAAGATCTTCGACACCACGCTGGCCATCTTCGCACGCGCGAAGGAGGACGGTATTCCGCCGGCCGCCGCGGCCGACCGGATCGCCGAGCAGCGGATGGCGGAGGCGCGACCGGGGGCCCTGGCGTAAGCCCTTCCGGGGGTGCCGCACGGCGTTGACCGGTACCCGCCGACAGGAGGTTGGAGAGAACTCTCACTCTTATCGGCGGGTCGTCCGCCAATAAGTGGTTAAAATCAGCCGTGACCAGCGAGGACGGGGCGCCTCGAGGGTTCTGTGCACACGCCCGTCCTGCGGGCGACGTACCGTATGGGCGTGGGCTCAGGTACCGTGGAAGCCCTACGGACCGGTCTCTCCACGGAGAGCCCGTTCCGGATCATGAACGCGTGTCAAGACTCTGGGGCCGTCGAGCCCCGTCGTTGAGGGGGTCGAGCCATGGGGCGCGGCCGGGCCAAGGCCAAGCAGACGAAGGTCGCCCGCCAGCTGAAGTACAACAGCGGTGGGACGGATCTCTCACGCCTGGCTGAGGAGCTGGGTGCATCGCCGTCGAACCCGTCGCCGAACGGCGACGTATTCGAGGACGATGAGCATGACGACGACGACCTGTACGCACGGTACGCCGACCTGTACGAGGACGACGACGAGGACGAGGACGACCAGTCCCCGCAGCAACGTCGCCGCGGCGCTTGACCCTGCACTGAATTCCCACCCGGTCCGTGGCCCTGGCCACGGACCGGGTTGTGTGCTGTCCCCCGGGACTCAGCCCGCGTAGTCGCCGACCAGCTCCGCGCCGGTCGTGTGGTCACCCCGGCGAGTGATCTCGCCGGCGATCCATGCCTCGACCCCGCGGTCGGCCAGGGCGGCGAGCGCGACGTCCGCCGACTGCTCGGGGACGACCGCGATCATGCCCACGCCCATGTTCAGGGTCTTCTCCAGCTCCAGGCGCTCGACGTCGCCGGTCTTCCCGACGAGGCCGAACACCGGTGCGGGGGTCCAGGTGGACCGGTCGACGACCGCGTGCAGGCCGTCCGGGACCACCCGGGCCAGGTTGGCCGCGAGTCCGCCACCGGTGATGTGGCTGAACGCGTGCACCTCGGCGGTGCGGGTCAGGGCCAGGCAGTCCAGCGAGTAGATCTTCGTCGGCTCCAGCAGCTCCTCGCCGAGGGTGCGGCCGAGTTCCTCGATATGCCGGTCGAGGCCGAGCTTCGCCCGGTCGAGGAGGACATGCCGGACGAGCGAGTACCCGTTCGAGTGAAGTCCGGAGGCGGCCAGGGCGATCACCGCGTCACCCTCGCGGATGCGTTCGGCGCCGAGCAGCCGGTCGGCCTCCACCACGCCCGTACCGGCCCCCGCGACATCGAAGTCGTCCGCACCGAGCAGGCCGGGGTGTTCGGCCGTCTCACCGCCCACCAGGGCGCATCCGGCCAGCACGCAGCCTTCGGCGATGCCCTTCACGATCGCGGCGACGCGCTCGGGGTGGACCTTGCCGACGCAGATGTAGTCGGTCATGAACAGCGGCTCGGCACCGCACACCACGATGTCGTCCATGACCATGGCCACCAGGTCGTGGCCGATGGTGTCGTAGACGCCCATCCGGCGCGCGATGTCGACCTTCGTGCCGACGCCGTCGGTGGCGGAGGCGAGCAGCGGACGCTCGAAGCGCTTGAGGGCGGAGGCGTCGAAGAGGCCGGCGAAGCCGCCGAGGCCACCGAGGACCTCGGGCCGCTGCGTCTTCCTCACCCACTCCTTCATGAGCTCCACGGCGCGGTCGCCCGCTTCGATGTCGACGCCCGCTGCTGCGTAGCTGGCGCCGCCCTCGGCACTGACGGTCTCAGACATGGCGATGAGGACTTTCGTGTCGTACGGCAGATGTCACGGGCGACGGATCGCGTCGGCCGCGGCCGTGGCGGCCGGACCGGCCGCCAGCTCGGTCTCCAGCAACTGCTTGCCCAGGAGCTCCGGGTCGGGCAGCTCCATCGGGTACTTCCCGTCGAAGCAGGCGCGGCACAGATTCGGCTTGGCGATGGTGGTCGCCTCGATCATGCCGTCGAGGGAGATGTAGGCGAGGGAGTCGGCGCCCAGCGAGGCGCCGATCTCGTCGATCGTCATGCCGTTGGCGATCAGCTCGGCGCGGGTGGCGAAGTCGATGCCGAAGAAGCAGGGCCACTTCACCGGCGGGGAGGAGATCCGGATGTGGACCTCGGCGGCGCCGGCCTCGCGCAGCATCCGGACCAGCGCCCGCTGGGTGTTGCCGCGCACGATCGAGTCGTCCACGACGACCAGGCGCTTGCCCTTGATGACTTCCTTCAGCGGGTTCAGCTTCAGGCGGATGCCGATCTGGCGGATGGTCTGCGAAGGCTGGATGAAGGTCCGGCCGACGTAGGCGTTCTTCACCAGGCCGGCGCCGAACGGGATGCCGGACGCCTCCGCGTAACCGATCGCGGCGGGGGTCCCGGACTCGGGCGTCGCTATGACCAGATCGGCCTCGGCGGGCGCCTCCTTGGCCAGGCGGCGGCCCATCTCGACACGCGAGAGGTAGACGTTGCGGCCGGCGATGTCGGTGTCCGGGCGGGCCAGGTACACATACTCGAAGACACAGCCGCGGGGCTTCGCCTCCGCGAACCGGGAGCTGCGCAGGCCGTTCTCGTCGATCGCGACGAACTCGCCGGGCTCGATCTCCCGGACGAAGCTGGCGCCCGTGATGTCGAGCGCGGCGGTCTCCGAGGCGACGACCCAGCCGCGCTCCAGCCGGCCGAGGACCAGCGGACGGATGCCCTGCGGGTCGCGGGCCGCGTACAGGGTCTGCTCGTTCATGAACACGAGCGAGAAGGCGCCCATGACCTGCGGCAGGACCTTGACGGCCGCTTCCTCGACCGTCAGCGGCTTGCCGTCGTCGTCGACCTGGCCGGCGAGCAGCGCGGTGACGAGATCGGTGTCGTTCGTGGCGGCCACCTGGGTGGCGCGGCCGTTCTCCTTGGGGAGATCGGCGACCATCTCGGCGAGCTGCGCCGTGTTGACCAGGTTGCCGTTGTGACCGAGCGCGATGGAGCCGTGCGCCGTGGCCCGGAACGTGGGCTGGGCGTTCTCCCACACGGAGGCGCCGGTGGTCGAGTAGCGGGCGTGTCCGACCGCGATATGACCTTGGAGCGAACCGAGCGAGGTCTCGTCGAAGACCTGGGAGACAAGCCCCATGTCCTTGAAGACGAGGATCTGGGAGCCGTTGCTGACCGCGATTCCCGCGGATTCCTGACCCCGGTGCTGGAGGGCGTAGAGCCCGAAGTACGTGAGCTTTGCGACCTCTTCGCCCGGAGCCCAGACACCGAAGACGCCACACGCGTCCTGGGGGCCTTTCTCGCCGGGGAGCAGATCGTGATTGAGTCGACCGTCACCACGTGGCACGGCTCCGAGTGTAGGCGAGATCGCGCACTGGTCCGAATCCGGTCATCCGCCCCGCACAGGGCCCGGCCGCGCCCGCCGCCCGGGCTCACCGCTCGGCGACCGCCTGGACACCTTCGTCGTTTTCGCTGGTCAGCGTGATCGTGCGGTGGTCGAGCCGGGAGGCCGGCGGCCGGGCGAGGCGTACGGTCGGAGTCTTCTCGATGGCCATGAGTGAGACGTCGCACATCGTGCGGGTGGCTTTCGGGCTGCCCAGCGTGAGGTGACCGTCCCGTACGGTCACCCGCGCGGTGAACCGGTTGCGGCCGAAGCTGCCGGACGGGTCGCCCGGCCCGCCAGGTCGCCCGGCCCGCCAGGGCAGCCGGTCAGGTCATCAGGGGCAGGAAGGGTCCCAGGTCGGCCCGTTCGCCGCTCGCGCTGACCTTGGCGTCGGCGAGAGCCGCGCCCCATGCGGTACGGCCCGTCGCCAGCCGGATCCAGGTCAGCGGGTCGGTCTCGACGACGTTCGGCGGGGTGCCGCGGGTGTGGCGGGGGCCCTCGATGCACTGCACGACGGCGTACGGCGGAACGCGCACCTCCGTCGAGGCGCCGGGTGCCTTGACCGCGAGCGCGTCGGCGAGCAGCCGGGTGCAGGCGGCCAGGGCCTGACGGTCGTACGGAATGCCGAGATCCGGGACGGCGGCGTTCAGGTCGTCGGTGTGGACGACGAGTTCGACGGTGCGGGTGACGAGGTAGTCGGCCAGCGGCATGGCACCCGCGTGGGTGTCGAGCAGCCGGGTGCCGGGCGCTTCCGCGAGGCACCGCGTGAAGCGCCGCTCCGTGTCGGCGAGGAAGGCGTCGAGGTCGGGGTGCTGCTCGGCCAGCGCGCGGGCGATGTCGGCGAGGGCGCCGGAGCCGGCGGAGGTGGCGAACGGCCAGTCGAGCACGGTGGCGTCCTGCCGGGCCGGCTCCGGCTTGTCGAGGAAGCGGCCGACGGCCTGGAGGGCCGTGCCGATGTGCGCGACCAGGTCCCGTACGGTCCAGTCCCCGAGCCGGGTGGGGAGCGCGAGTTGCCCGGGGGTGAGGGTGCCCACGGCCTCCGTTACGTTTCCGAACTGGGCGAGGACCGCGGCGCGGGTCCTGGCGGGGTCGTACGTCCGTGTGCGCTTCTTGGCCGGGGGCATGGGGCGAGCCTATGCCGTCACGGCGCAGCCGCTCGTACCCGTTGCGACCAGGTCGAGGGCCCGGCGGGCCCGTGGGTGCCGCCGCCTGGTCGCGGTGCGCCGTGCCGACGGCGATCCGGCCCCGGACCGGGCGGGCCGGTCACGGCAGGACGAAGGTCCCGCCCGGTGGACCGGGCGGGACCTTCACCCTCCTGCGGCCGGGACCTACTTGAGGAGTGCCGGGATGGTTCCCTCGTGGGCCTCGCGCAGCTCGGCCAGTGACAGCCCGAACTCGCCCTGGAGTTCCACCGACTCACCGTCCACGACACCGATGCGGGTGGCGGGCAGGCCGCGCGCGCCGCACATGTCGTTCAAGCGGACCTCCTCGGAGCGCGGCACCGCGACGACCGCACGGCCCGCCGACTCGGAGAAGAGGAAGGTGAACGCGTCGAGCCCGTCCGGCACGATCAGCCGCACGCCCTTGCCGCCGAGCAGCGCCGACTCGACCACGGCCTGGACCAGACCACCGTCGGACAGGTCGTGCGCGGAGTCGATCATGCCGTCGCGCGAGGCGGAGATCAGGATCTCGGCCAGGAGCCGCTCCCGCTCGAGGTCGACCTGCGGCGGCAGACCGCCGAGGTGGTCGTGGACGACCTGCGACCACGCCGAACCGCCGAACTCCTCACGGGTGTCGCCGAGGAGGTAGAGCAACTGGCCCTCCTCCTGGAACGCGACCGGGGTACGGCGGGCGACATCGTCGATGACGCCCAGCACCGCCACGACCGGGGTCGGGTGGATGGCCGCCTCGCCCGTCTGGTTGTAGAGCGAGACGTTCCCGCCGGTCACCGGGGTGCCGAGCTGCTGGCAGGCGTCCGCGAGACCGCGGACGGCCTCCGCGAACTGCCACATGACGGCCGGGTCCTCGGGCGAGCCGAAGTTCAGGCAGTCGGAGACGGCGAGCGGCTTGGCGCCCGTGGTGGCCACGTTCCGGTACGCCTCGGCGAGCGCGAGCTGCGCGCCCGCGTACGGGTCGAGCTTCGCGTACCGTCCGTTGCCGTCGGTCGCGATGGCGACACCGAGCCCGGAGGCCTCGTCGATGCGGATCATCCCGGAGTCCTCGGGCTGGGCGAGGACCGTGTTGCCCTGGACGAAGTGGTCGTACTGGGAGGTGATCCACTTCTTGGACGCCTGGTTGGGGGACGCCACCAGCTTCAGGACCTGGTCCTTGAGCTCCTCGGACGTCTCGGGCCGCGGCAGCTTGTTCGCGTCGTCGGCCTGGAGCGCGTCCTGCCACTCGGGGCGGGCGTAGGGACGCTCGTAGACCGGGCCCTCGTGCGCGACCGTCCGCGGGTCGACGTCGACGATCTTCCCGCCGTGCCAGTAGATCTCCAGCCGGTCGCCGTCCGTCACCTCACCGATGACGGTGGCGATGACGTCCCACTTCGCGCAGATCTCCAGGAAGCGGTCGATCTTCTCCGGCTCGACGACCGCGCACATCCTTTCCTGCGACTCGCTCATGAGGATCTCCTCCGGCGAGAGCGTCGAGTCGCGCAGCGGTACGTCGTCCAGGGTCACGCGCATACCGCCGGAGCCGTTGGAGGCCAGCTCCGAGGTGGCGCAGGACAGACCGGCGGCGCCGAGGTCCTGGATGCCGACGACCAGCTTCTCCCGGAAGGCCTCCAGGGTGCACTCGATGAGGAGCTTCTCCTGGAAGGGGTCGCCGACCTGGACGGCCGGGCGCTTGGAGGGCTTGGCGTCGTCGAAGGTCTCGGAGGCGAGGATCGAGGCGCCGCCGATGCCGTCGCCGCCGGTCCGGGCGCCGTACAGCACGACCTTGTTGCCCGCGCCGGAGGCCTTCGCGAGGTGGATGTCCTCGTGCCGCATGACACCGATGGCGCCCGCGTTGACCAGCGGGTTGCCCTGGTAGCAGGAGTCGAAGACGACCTCGCCGCCGATGTTGGGCAGCCCGAGGCAGTTGCCGTAGCCGCCGATGCCGGCGACGACGCCCGGCAGGACACGCTTGGTGTCGGGGTGGTCGGCCGCGCCGAAGCGCAGCGGGTCGACGACCGCCACCGGCCGCGCGCCCATCGCGATGATGTCGCGCACGATGCCGCCGACACCGGTCGCGGCGCCCTGGTAGGGCTCCACGTAGGAGGGGTGGTTGTGCGACTCGACCTTGAAGGTGACCGCGTAGCCCTGGCCGACGTCGACGACACCGGCGTTCTCGCCGATGCCGACGAGCAGGGCGTCGGACTGGGGGGCCTTCTCACCGAACTGGCGGAGGTGAACCTTGGAGGACTTGTACGAGCAGTGCTCGGACCACATGACCGAGTACATGGCGAGCTCGGCGCCGGTGGGGCGCCGGCCCAGGATCTCGACGATCCGCTCGTACTCGTCCTTCTTCAGGCCGAGTTCGGCCCAGGGCAGCGCGGCGTCGGGGGTCTCGGCCGCGTGCTCGACCGTGTCCAGAGGCGTCCGGCTCATGCGCCCACCAGCTTCTTGAGGATCGACGTGAAGAACGGGAGCCCGTCGGTACGCCCGGTACCGATCAGCGGCTCGACGGCGTGCTCCGGGTGCGGCATGAGGCCGACGACGTTCCCGGCCTCGTTGGTGATGCCGGCGATGTCGCGGAGCGAGCCGTTGGGGTTGAAGTCCAGGTAGCGGAAGACGACCCGGCCCTCGGCCTCCAGCTTGTCGAGCGTGTACGCGTCGGCGACGTACCGGCCGTCCATGTTCTTCAGCGGGATGTGGATGTCCTGACCGGCGAAGTAGTCGCTGGTCCAGGACGTCTCCGCGTTCTCCACCCGCAGCTTCTGGTCGCGGCAGATGAAGTGGAGGTGGTCGTTGCCGAGCATCCCGCCGGGGAGGAGATGGGCCTCGGTGAGGATCTGGAAGCCGTTGCAGATGCCGAGGACCGGCAGGCCGGCCTTCGCCTGCTCGATGACGCTGCCCATCACCGGCGAGAACCGGGAGATGGCACCGGCGCGCAGATAGTCGCCGTACGAGAAACCGCCCGGCAGCACCACGGCGTCGACCTGCTTGAGGTCCTTGTCCTTGTGCCAGAGGCCGACGGGCTCGGCGCCGGCGAGGCGGATCGCGCGCTGCGTGTCCCGGTCGTCGAGGCTCCCCGGGAAAGTGACGACGCCAATACGAGCGGTCACTTGGCGGCCTCCGCCACTTCCTCCACCTTGACGGTGAAGTCCTCGATCACGGTGTTGGCGAGGAAGGATTCCGCGAGCTCGTGGATGCGGGCGAGCGCGGCGTCGTCGACCGGCCCGTCCACCTCGAGTTCGAATCGCTTTCCCTGACGTACGTCGGAGATGCCTTCGAAACCGAGCCGCGGCAGGGCGCGCTGGACCGCCTGGCCCTGGGGGTCGAGGATCTCCGGCTTGAGCATGACGTCGACTACGACGCGTGCCACTGGCACTCCCGATGTTGGTGCTGAGCAGGTTCCTTCAGACTACCCGCACAAAAATTCTACTCGCGTAGATTGGTAGCTTCCTACGTGACCCCCATCACGATCTCGCCTCGCCGAGCGGCCTGCGGACGGAAAATCCCCGGAAAAACCGCAGAAGAGCGGCGGCGCCGCATTGCAGGTGGACACGCGGACGTATTCAGTCGGTCTTCACAATGCAATGCCGGGCACTGTACAAAGGAAATGGCAATCGCCGATACTTTGCTCAATTACTGCCGGACAGTCGACATCTCCCCGGCATCCCCGGACGTCCGCGCACGTCGTGGCGGATGATCGCGGAGGTGCCGCACGAAGGGACCGATATTCGTGGCGCAGCGTGTCGTGGTCACTCTCTTTGACGACATCGACGGCTCAGAAGCGGCGGAAACGATCGCCTTCGCACTGGACGGCAAGTCGTACGAGATCGACCTCAATCAAGCCAATGCCAAGAAACTGCGTAAGGTGCTGGCACCCTACGTCGAGGCCGGCCGCAAGAAGGCGAAGTCCGGCAAGGCCTACACGCACACGGCACTGACCCCCGACCCGGCCGCCGTCCGCGCCTGGGCCCGCTCCCACAAGATGGACGTGCCGCCGCGGGGGCGCATCCCGAAGAAGGTCTACGAGGCGTTCGCGGAGGCGCACTGAGGGGTGCGGGGAGACGGCTGAGGGGTGCGGGGAAGGCCACTGACGCGTTCGCGGGAGCGGCGCACATCACCCTCGTACGCGCCGGCGCCCGTCGTTCACGTACGCGCCACTGCCCGTCGCGTCCCGGCCGGGGCTTTTGTCCCGGCGGGGGCTTCCGTCCCGGTCCGGGGTCTGCGCCGACGACCTCGCGCCGGCTCGCGGCGGCCCCCATCCCGCCCCGCCCGCAACCGACTTGCGTTGCACCCCGGGTGATCAGCTAGAGTCTGGATCACGCCGAGGGGCAAGGCCGAAAGGTCGAGACCCAAGGAGTCATGCGGGTGTAGTTCAGTAGCAGAACACCCCCTTTCCAAGGGGGAGGCGCAGTGTGCAATCCCTGTCACCCGCTCCACGGCATCGGCTCAACCAGTCTTCTGGATCAGGTAAGCTGGTGCTCGCACCGATCGGTGAAAGCCGGTCGGGTGCTATGCGGACGTAGCTCAGTTGGTAGAGCGCAACCTTGCCAAGGTTGAGGTCGCGAGTTCGAGCCTCGTCGTCCGCTCCACGGAGTGAAGGCCCCGGTCAGTCGACCGGGGCCTTTCTCGTGTGCGTGTGCCTGGCGCCAACGGGGCGGGCAGAACCTAGTGCCCCAAAAGGCCAGATGCCGGGGGCCGACGGTGTGAAGGTCGCCACATCCCTGCGGGCCGGACCGCCGGAGTGCCAGGTGCTGATCGTGACCGGTCACGGTCGGCCCGGGCATCTCAAGCGGGCGCTCCAGGCCGGTGTGCTCGGGTTCGTCCCCGAGACCGTCAGCGCGCAGCGGCTCGCGGAGATCATTCGCACCGTGCACGCCGGACACCGTTACGGGGACCCGGACTTGGCCGCGGACGCGATCTCCGCCGGGGACTCGCCGCCGACCGCCCGCGAGACCGAGGTGCTCGAGCCGGCCGCCTACGGGGCGCCCGTGACGGAGATCGCGGAGCGGTCCGCGCTGTCGCGGGGGACCGTGCGGAACCACCTGTCGTCGGCCGTCTCGAAACTCGGGGTGGAGAACCGTCATGCCGCGGTGCGTCTCGCACGGGAGCAAGGTTGGGTATAGTTGCTCTCGCGCAACGGCGCAATGCGGACGTAGCTCAGTTGGTAGAGCGCAACCTTGCCAAGGTTGAGGTCGCGAGTTCGAGCCTCGTCGTCCGCTCTGGAGAGAAGCCCCCCGGCCTGAAGGCCGGGGGGCTTTCTCGTGTGCGGCGGGCGGCCGTCAGGCCCAGCCGAAGCCCGTCAGACGCTCGTACGCCTCCACGTACTTCGCCCGGGTCGCCTCCACGATCTCCTGCGGCAGCGGCGGCGGGGGCTGCTCGCTGGCGCGGTCCCAGCCGGAGGCGGGGGAGGTCAGCCAGTCCCGGACGAACTGCTTGTCGAACGACGGCTGGGACTGGCCCGGCTCCCACCGGTCGGCCGGCCAGAAGCGGGAGGAGTCCGGGGTGAGGACCTCGTCGGCGAGGACGAGGGTGTCGCCGTCGTACCCGAACTCGAACTTGGTGTCCGCCAGGATGATCCCCCGCTCGCGGGCGATGTCCCGGGCCCGGCCGTACACCGCGAGGGTCGCCTGCCGCAGCTGGGCGGCGGTCTCGGCGCCGACCTGGCGGGCGACCTCCTCGTAGGAGACGTTCTCGTCGTGCTCGCCGACCGCGGCCTTGGTGGCGGGCGTGAAGATCGGCGCGGGCAGCTCCGAGCCGTTCACCAGTCCCTCGGGCAGGGCGAGGCCGCAGACCGTGCGGGACTCCTGGTACTCGACGAGGCCCGAGCCGGTCAGATAGCCCCGGGCCACGCACTCCACCGGGATCATCCGCAGGGACGTGCAGACCAGGGTGCGGCCCGCCCAGTCGGCCGGGGCGCCGGGCGGAAGCTCGGTGCTCAGGACATGGCTCGGCACCAGATCGCGGAGCTGGTCGAACCACCAGAGCGAGAGCTGGGTGAGGATCCGGCCCTTGTCCGGGATCTCGGTCGGCAGCACCCAGTCGAATGCGGACGTACGGTCGCTGGCGACCATCACGAGGTCGCCCGCGTCGTTCTGGTACAGCTCGCGCACCTTTCCGGTGTGCAGATGCACCAGACCCGGCACCTGGACGGGCTCGGGCTTCTCGACGAATCCGGACACGGTTCCTCCCCGTGGTTCTGTCCCATTGGCTCGATTCTCCTGCATGCGAGTCTCCCGTATGCGAGGAGCGAGCCCGGTGCGGGGTGGGCGCGGAAGGATCAGTCCCGCTTGCAGATGCGGTCCAGGAGGTTCGCCGTGGCCTGCTGGACACGGGCGTCCGTGTGGCCGGGGCGGTCCAGGGCGGGGGACCAGGCGAACGTGCCGGAGGCGAAGACCAGGGCTCCCGACGGGGCCCGGTAGAGGGAGGTCTCCTGGTGGCGCAGGGCGCCCTCGCCGTCCCGGTACGGGGAGTGCGCGAGCAGGATGCGGCCCTGGTGCTCGGGCAGTGGGGTCCGGGGGAAGTATCGGTCCGCCTCCCCGGCGACCATCCCCTCCAGTTCGTCGCCCTCGTGGGTGCCGGTCGACTCCCACAGCCAGTGCCCGGCGTTGCGGACGACGAGGGGGTGGGGCTCGGGGACCCGTCCCGCGTACTGGATGCCGATCATCTCCTGCTCGGGACGGTCGATCTCCCGCCACAGCGCGGGCTTCCCCGGGCCGCGGCGCTTGCGGCAGGTGAGCAGCCGGTCCGGGACCCCGGAGGGGGAGGGGCTCAGCTCCACCTGCCAGTACATGGTGTTGGCGGACAGGAACACCAGCGAGGTGCCGTGTTCGCGGGCGAGTTCCACGGTGCGGCGCATCTGCGTCGACCAGTACTCGTCGTGGCCGGGGAAGACGAGTCCGCGATAGCGGGTGGGGTCGACGCGGCCCGCGTGCAGATCGCGGGCGTCGGCGTAGGCGAGGTCGTAGCCGTAGCGCTCGGCCCAGCGGATGAAGTCGTAGGCGTGGCCGACGTGCAGGGGCAGGCCCGCGCCCGCGTACGGGCGGTCGAAGGAGACCGTGGTGGCGGCGTCGGCCTCGCCGAGCAGCCGGCCGTTCGCATCCCAGGCGTGGTAGAGGCTGGCGCCGGTGTGCCCGTCCTCCGGGTAGAGGTTGTACGCCTGCCACGTGATGTCGGGCAGCAGCAGGAGCAGGTCCGCCGGGCGGCCGTCGCGGACGGTGAAGGGCACGTGGGAGCGGTAGCCGTCGGCGGTGGTGAGGACGGCGACATACGCGCCGATGCTCCAGTACGAGGGGATCTGCAGCCGCCAGGAGAGCCACCAGTGGTGGCAGGAGACCGTGCGGTCGGCGATGAGCGGGGGCGGCTGGACGATGCCGGAGAGGCGGGGGCTGGTGGTGATCTTGGATGCCCCGTCGCCGTCGTAGTGCCCGATCCGGTACACGTCGACGGCGAACTCCTGGGGCGGGTCGACGGTGATGCGGAAGTCGAGGGCGTCGCCCGGCGCCACCGCGCCCGTCGAGGTGAAGCCCTTGATCTGGCGGTGGACGTCGTCGGCGGAGCGCGGGCCGCTGGTGCGGGGCGCCGGGATACGGGCGCCCTTGGAACCCTGGGACGGGATGTGGGCCGGTGCCGGATCCACGTACCAGGGGACCACGTGTCCCGTGTCGTCGAAGTACGTCTCACTTCCCCGGAGCCAGGGAACGGGGCCCTGGCCGAAAGGATCCGTCACGGCATGTGCGAGAGCGCCCGACTCCCAGCGGCGGATGTGCTCCGACCCCATGTGATGTCCCCTCCCTCGTCCCCGTGAGCCATCGCCGGCTCTTGCTCTGGTACGTGCCTCTCCTGCCCTGGCATGTTCCGCGCTCGCTCCGGCATGTGCCGCGTGCGCGATCGGTCCCAGCACATCACATTACGCACGCACTCCGTCACCCTTCGTCGCGAATTGGCGTGAACGGAATGGGATTCTGCGGCCAGGGGTCGGTGTCGCGGAATCGAGGTCCCTGCGTCTTTGCAGGTGGGCGAGGGTGGGGTGCCGATGGGAGTGACGAGTGCCCGCGGGAGCGGGCCCGGGTCGGCTCGGGCCCGTGGGTCGCGGGTGCCGTCCGGCCGGAGGTCAGACCAACCGGACCGGCTTCTCGGCGCGCACGCCCAGGTTCAGCAGCCAGGTGCGCAGCGGGGCCGGGTCGCCTTCCTCGACCAGGGTGAGGACCCGGGGGGCCAGGTCGGCCGCGCGTTCGCCCCTGACCAGGAGGGACGGCCCGTCCAGCCAGTCGAGCCCCGGCACCGCCCCCGCCGTGTCCATCGCGGCGCAGCACACCATCGCGCTGACGTGGTCCACCAGCAGTTCCCGGCCGGTGCGGGGCGGCTGGAGCGGGAACAGCGGAAGCACTCCCTCGTCCCACAGCGCCGGGTCCGGGCCCGGTGTCCGCCCCGCCTCGCCGCCGCCCGGTGTCCCGCCGACGGACGCCTCCTCCCGCGCCATCGCGGCGCTGAGCCCGGCCACGAGGGCGGCGGCGCGCACACTGGCGACCACGCCGTCGTCGTCGGGGGCCGTGGGGGCCGGCGCCTCGCGCTCGGAGCCCGGCGCCCGGACCGTCAGATACTCCAGCACCCGATCCAGCGTCGGGCCGTCCGCACCGGGCACCGCCCTGGGTGCCGGCCGGTGGACGCCCAGGGCGTCCAGGACGCGTTGGAGGCGGGCCGCGTCCGTGCGCCACTTGCGGTCGACGACCTCCTCCGGATAGTCGCGCCAGTCCACCGGAGCCCACTGGGGGCCGGGCTCGGCCGGACCACCGTGGAAGAGGCGGGCCGCGAGCAGCGAGGCCGCCTCGTCGATGAGACCGGGCTCCTCCAGCAGGTCACAGGCCGGCCGCTCGCCCAGCCGGGAGGCGAAGCCCTCGGCCAGCCGGTCCCGGCGCGACAGCTCCGTCAGCGCCGCGACCACCCCCGCGTCCAGCCGCGAGGGCCAGCGGCCCATCCGCCAGGCCGGCAGGGCGACCCGGGTCAGCAGGCGGTCCCAGCCCGCGTACGCCAGCCCCACCTGCTCCTGTGCGACGATCCGCAGACCGTAGTCCACAGCCTGTGCACGCTCGGCCGCGGCCGCCGCCACCCCCCGCTCCATCTCCGCCGCATGCCCCCGGCAGCTCCGCAGCAGCACGCGGGCCACCCAGCCGGCACCGGCGAGCAGCGTGCGTATCAGAGGGCCGCGCGCGGGTGCGGACGTCACGGCCACGGCGGCGTCCAGCCCTCGTACGAAACGGCGGGCCGCCGCTATGTCCGGGTGCGCCGACGGGCCCGTACCGGCCACGACCGGGGCGAGGACCGCGCGCAGCTCGCCCACCCGCATCCACCACAGGAAAGGCGAGCCTATGACGAGCACGGGCGCGGTCGGGGCCCGGTGGTGGGGCCGGGAGGACGACAGGCCGCGTGTCCCCCCGGCCGCGGCTGTCTCCTCGCCGGCGCGCGCCGGCGGGCCGTGGGCGCGGTGTGTGCGGTCCTCCAGCCAGCTGTCACAGTCGGGCGTGAGCGCTATCGCGGACGGGGCGGGGACGTCCAGGCGGTCGGCCAGGTCCCGGACCATCCGGTACAGATCGGGGGCCGCGTCCTCCGCGATCGGGACCGTGGGGCTGACGGCGGGGCGGGCGCGGGCGACGACGAGGGCGATACCGACGGCGGAGAGCAGGGCGACAGCGGCGACGGCGGCCACCACCCAGCGGGCGGTCCCCCAGTCCCGGCCGCTGATGTGGCCGGTGGACTCGCCGGCCAGGAGCACGACGGCGACGGCGGCGGGCAGCAGGGCGACCGCCAGTGCCCTGCTGCGGATCCGCAGCACGGCAAGGGCCCGTGAGCGCGCGGCGTGCGCGCCCGCCTCCACACCCATACCGGTCACGACCGGACGTCACCCCCTCCATCCCGCCTCTGCACAGCCCGCCTCCGTCCGGCGCGGCATGCGCCGTGACGGTCTCCGTCGTGTCCGTCGCTGAAGTCGTCGCCGGACACCCGTGCGTTGCTCACTCCCCCACTGTGGCACCCGCCACCGACATCGCAATGCCGGTGGGCCAAGTGCCGGAACCGCTTGCGCCGCACCCTAGTTGGGGCCCCGGCCGTCGTCAGCCGGATAGGTCACCCGATCACTCGATGGAATGGCTTTGGGGAAAGGTGGATGACGCAGAGCGAGGACCGGGCCCCAGTTCGCGATCGCCGTGCGACCACGACGTGACCCCCCGTGCACACGACACGGGCCCCGCATCCGGAGACGGATGTCGGGGCCCGTGGGGTTCCTCGCCGACCAGGTTCATCGGCCACCGGGTCTCCTCGGCCCTGGGTGGTCTTCCCTGGGCGCTCGGCGTGGGCGGCGGGACTGGTCCGCCTCGGGTGCCGGGCGGGGTTCAGGCCCGGACGCCGGGCAGAGGGGCACAGGCCCCAGGCGTCGCGCAGGGGCTCAGGCCCGGGCGTGGGCATCCGCGGCCTTCGCCGCGATGTCCGTACGGTGTTGGGAGCCCTCCAGCCCGATGCGGCCCACCGCCGCGTAGGCCCGCCGGCGCGCCTCGGCGAGGTCCGCACCGGTCGCCGTGACGGACAGCACGCGGCCGCCCGCGCTCACCACCGCGTCGCCCTCGCGCCGGGTGCCCGCGTGCAGGACGTACGCGTACGGGGCGTCCTTGGCCGCCACCTCGTCGAGGCCGGTGATCGGGTCGCCCGTGCGCGGGGTGCCCGGGTAGTTGTGCGAGGCCACGACCACGGTGACGGCCGCGTCGTCGCTCCAGCGCAGGGGTTCGACATCGGCGAGGGTGCCGTTCGCCGCGGCGAGCAGCACTCCGGCGAGCGGGGTCTTCAGCCGGGCGAGGACGACCTGGGTCTCCGGGTCGCCGAAGCGGGCGTTGAACTCGATGACCCGCACACCGCGCGAGGTGATCGCCAGGCCCGCGTACAGCAGGCCGGAGAACGGGGTGCCGCGGCGGCGCATCTCGTCGACCGTGGGCTGCAGAACGGTCCGCAGGATGTCGTCGACCAGCTTCGGATCGGCCCACGGAAGCGGCGAGTACGCGCCCATGCCGCCGGTGTTCGGCCCCTCGTCGCCGTCCAGCGCGCGCTTGAAGTCCTGCGCGGGCTGGAGCGGGAGGACCGTCTCGCCGTCGGTGATGGCGAACAGGGACACCTCGGGGCCGTCCAGGAACTCCTCGATGACGACGCGCTCGCAGCGGGCCGCGTGCGCTCGCGCGGTGTTGAGGTCGGCGGTGACGACGACGCCCTTTCCGGCGGCGAGACCGTCGTCCTTCACGACGTACGGGGCGCCGAAGGCGTCGAGCGCCTCCTCGGCCTCGTCGGCGCCGGTGCAGACGTACGAACGGGCGGTGGGCACGCCCGCCTCCGCCATCACGTCCTTGGCGAACGCCTTGGAGCCCTCCAGCTGCGCGGCCTCCTTGGAGGGGCCGAAGACGGGGATCCCGGCCTCGCGCACGGCGTCCGCGACACCCGCGACGAGCGGTGCCTCCGGACCGACGACGACGAGCCCGACGCCGAGCTCCGTGGCCAGCGCGGCCACGGCGGCTCCGTCGAGGGCGTCGACCTGGTGCAGCTGGGCCACCTCGGCGATGCCGGCGTTGCCGGGGGCGCAGTGCAGCGCGGTGACGTCGGGGTCGAGGGAGAGGGAACGGCACAGGGCGTGTTCGCGGGCACCGCTGCCGATGACGAGGACCTTCACGGGGTGAAGCCTAACGGGCGCGAGGCGGTGGCCTTGTGGGGGCCGCCGAGGGGCGGCGGGGCGGGGGTTTGTGGCTTTATCCAATCCGTCACTCGTTGGAGACCTCCTCCACGACGGTGGCGCCCAGCTCCCGGACGATCAGTTCATGGCCCGAGAGGGCCGACTCGTCGAGGTCGGGGTCGTCGTCCTCCGGCATGTCGTCCTCCGGGGCGACCGGTTGCCGCGCCGGGGCGGGAGGCGCCGCGGGGGCCGGGGCGGCGGCAGGGCCGGCCGGCGCCGCTGCCGGGGACGGGGCCGCCGGTGCGGCCGGACGCGCTGCGGGTGCGGGCTGCTGGGGTGCGGGGCGCGGCGCGGCCGGTGCCCCTGCGCCGTAGCCGCCGCCACCGGCGTTGAAGCCGCCGCCGAAGCCGGAGCCCCCGGAGGCCGGCGGGCCCGAACCGCCCGAGGGGTCGACGATCGCCTCGATCTTCCACTGCACGTTGAACTGCTCGGCCAGGGCCTGTCGCAGTACGTCCTCGCTGCCGCTGCTCAGGAAGTTGTCCCGCGCGCCCGCGTTCACGAAGCCGAGTTGCAGCGTCGTGCCGTCGAAGCCCGTCACCTGGGCGTTCTGGCTCAGCAGGATCCAGGTGAAGCGGCGGCGGTTCTTCACCGCCTCCAGGACGTTCGGCCAGAGCGTGCGGGGGTCGAGACCGCCGGGAGCAGCGGCGGCAGCCGCGGCCGGGGCGGCGGCGGGAGCGGGGGGCGCCGCGGGGGCCGGGGCGGCGGCAGGGCCGGCCGGTGGCGTGGGCGCGGCCGGGGTCTGGCCCCCGCCCGCGGGCGTCGCCGTGGGCCACCCGCCGGGCCGTCGGCCGCTGCCGGCCGCGGTGGCGGTGGGCCATGCGCCGGGAGCGGCGGGCCCCGGAGCGGCGGCGGGGGCCTGGGGCTGAGCGGAGGAGGCGGCGGCCTGGGGCTGAGCCGGGGCGGCAGGAACCGTCTCCTGGGGTGCGGACGCCGAAGCCGCGGCAGGCATCGCCCCACCGCCGTGGCCACCGGGCCCACCAGCCGCGTACGCACCCGTGCCCGCGCCGTGCCCCGGCGCCCCCCCGGGCCCGGTTCCGCCGGTCCGCACCGCGGCCCGCGCCGCCGCGGCACCGCCGCCCGGCGGAACGGGCGCCGCGTCCTGCACCACCGGCCCCCCGGCCATCACGTCGTGCGCCCCGGGCCCCGGGACATAGCCCATGGCGGGGCCGGCGCCGCCGCCGGAGACGTGGACACCCCGCTCCAGCCGGTCGAGGCGGGCCATGACCGCCCGCTCGTCCCCGTACGCGGCGGGCAGCAGCACGCGCGCGCAGATCAGTTCGAGCTGGAGCCGGGGCGAGGTCGCGCCCCGCATCTCGGTGAGCCCCTCGTTGACGAGGTCGGCGGCGCGGCTCAGCTCGGCCGGGCCGAACACGCCCGCCTGGGCCTGCATCCGCTCCAGTACGTCGGCCGGGGCGTCGATGAGTCCCTTCTCGACGGCGTCGGGCACGGCGGCGAGGATCACCAGGTCCCGCAGCCGCTCCAGCAGGTCGGCGACGAACCGACGGGGGTCGTTGCCCCCCTCGATGACCCGGTCCACGACCTCGAAGGCGGCGGCCCCGTCCCCGGAGGCGAAGGCCTCGACCACGGAGTCGAGGAGCGAACTCTCCGTGTACCCGAGCAGCGAGGTGGCCATGGCATACGTCACACCGTCGGCACCCGCGCCCGCCAGCAACTGGTCCATGACGGACATGGAGTCACGCACGGACCCCGCGCCCGCGCGCACGACGAGGGGAAGGACCCCGTCCTCGACGGGGATGGCCTCTTTCCGGCAGACCTCGGCGAGGTAGTTCCGCAGGGTCGCCGGCGGCACGAGCCGGAAGGGGTAGTGGTGGGTGCGCGAGCGGATGGTCCCGATGACCTTCTCCGGCTCGGTGGTCGCGAAGATGAACTTGAGGTGCTCGGGCGGCTCCTCGACAACCTTCAGCAGCGCGTTGAAACCGGCCGACGTGACCATGTGGGCCTCGTCGATGATGTAGATCTTGTACCTGCTGCTCGCGGGTCCGAAGAAGGCCTTCTCGCGCAGGTCACGGGCGTCGTCCACACCGCCGTGCGACGCGGCGTCGATCTCGATGACGTCGATGGACCCCGGTCCGTTCCGCGCGAGGTCACGGCAGGACTGGCACTCGCCGCACGGAGTCGGCGTGGGGCCCTTCTCGCAGTTCAGGCAGCGCGCCAGGATGCGGGCGCTGGTCGTCTTGCCGCAGCCGCGGGGCCCGCTGAACAGGTACGCGTGATTGACCCGGTTGTTCCGCAGCGCCTGCTGCAGCGGGTCAGTGACATGCTCCTGCCCGATGACCTCGGCAAAGGACTCCGGGCGATAGCGGCGGTACAGCGCGAGAGACGACACGCTTACGAGGTTATAGGCGCCCACCGACAACACGCCCCGCCCCGAGCCGCTCCCCCGCGAGGCCTGTCCGGGCCCTCCCGGGAAACCGCTCTCCCCGCGCGGAGGCCCCGCCCCGCCCATAAACCCGTAGACAGAGAAGACCCCCCACGCACCCGCCAGAGCCGACCTACCCTTGCTGCCTTCCGGCCCTGGGGGAGTTCAGTCAGATAGCGCCGCGTGAGGGGCTGAGCCCCAGCCTACCCGATCGCCCGGGCCCCGAACGAGTTCGCTAGCACTCCCCAGCGTCATGTAATGTTTCCGGCGGAGGATTCGCCTAGAGGCCTAGGGCGCACGCTTGGAAAGCGTGTTGGGGGCAACCCCTCACGAGTTCGAATCTCGTATCCTCCGCCAGCTCAGAGGGCCGGACCGCGAAAGCGGTCCGGCCCTCCGGCGTTCACCCGTCTCAGTTTCCGTCTCAGTCGGCCTCTGCGGAGTACCAACCAGGGGCGCTCTCCTTGGTGACGACCGGTTCAGCCCAGGCCGCGACCGCGAGGACGTCTCGCTTCACCATGTGCCCGTCGACAACCTCGTAAAGCAGCCGCCGCACTCTCGGCCCGAGCCGGATCACGTACCGAACACCCTCGACGTCCACCGCGCCGATTTCGCCCCGGTCGCTGTCGGCGGCGAACCTTTCAGCTTCGACCACCTGCCAGCCGGCCTTCGAGGCGAGATACACCCAGGTACCGAACGCCCGCTCGTGATCCGAGTAGGGCGTCACGCCACCCACGCGCGCGACGATCTCGACAGGGTCCGTCCGCTTGTCCATGGTTCCTCCCCCAGCTGTCCCCTCCCGGACGGGAGACAGGCGATCCCGGATCATGGCAGATGCCGTCCATCGGCGCCCCGAGGGGTCTCTCCGACCTGCTGAGCGGTCCTTTTCAACACTGTCCCGGTGACATGCATGTACCGGGCCCGCATGCGGGCCGCTCCCCCGGGCTCCCATCCCATGATCGCGTCGACCACGACGTCCGGGACCCCGAGGATCAGGAGAACAGTCGCAGCGGTGTGACGAGCGTCATGAAGCCGGCCGTCTCACACCCTCGCGTTCGGAGGACACCGGCATCAAGCTCTCCGCGGTCGCCTCCGACGTCATGGGCGTCTCCGGGCGGGCCATGCTCGAAGCCCTCATCCGCGGCGAAGCCGACCCGCAGGTCCTCACGGACCCGGCCAAACGCAAACTCCGCAACAGGATCCCCGAACCCACCGAGGCCCTGACCGGACGCTTCCGCGAGCACCACGCGTTCCTGGCCCGCCTGTATCTGGACCAGTACGACCAGCTCACCACCGTGATCGGCCAGCTCACCGGACGCATCGAAGCGGCGATGGCACCCTTTCGTGGCGCCCTCGACCTGCTCGACACCATCCCCGGCATCAACCAGGCCACCGCCGAACCCGAGGGAGACCGCCGCCTGACCAGCAGACCCGGACACCCGGCGGCCTTCATCGACCACCGGGCAACTGCTCACGCCCCCTCTGACCAGGCTCTCTTTACGCGTCAGAGGCATGAAGCGGTTGTTGCCGTCCGTGATCTGTGCCGACGACCACAGCGAACGGGACGGATGAGGGCGCATACTGAGTCATGACAAAGCCTGCTGCGCCGAAGCGTCATTTGCCTACCAGCCCCTTCAGGGCCCCGGTGACACCGGCTCCCAAGCACTTCGCCTTGGGCGACCAGGTCACGCACGACATGTACGGCCTCGGCCGAGTAATCGGCATCGAGGACGGGGTCGCGGCGCTCGTGGATTTCGGCTCGGCGCACATGCGGATTTTGAGCCCGTACGCCAAGATGACCAAGCTGTAGGACCGCTGCGCCCGGCCACGGCACACCAGGCCCCTTCAGGGACCTGTAACGAAAGAGAGTCCTCTCATCGATCTGACGTCGCTGTTCTCCGCCCTGGAAGGGCAACCCCGCTGCTCCACTGCAGCATCGCCACCTCCGGCGACCAACCCCTTCCAGGCCCCTGATTTCGGGGAAGACGAGACCTTGCCGCTTGAGAACGCACAGGAGCCCGCCTCCGGCATGCGGGCGGCGCGACCCAAGGCAGCCTAGCTCCACCGATGATGGTGGCTCCGGCAACCGGCCGGGGACATCTCCCGTGCCGCGGTGAGGAGTGCGGCCGTCTCAGTTTCCGTCTCGTTCAGCCCCGTTCACCGTCGTTCGGACGAGACCGTATGCCAGGTCCTTCCTGTAGCCAGGCCACCCATGACCGCAGGCGAACGGCCCTGTACGCGCCCCGACTAGGCACCAGCAGACGTGGAAAGCGAGTGGGGGGCAACCCCTCACGAGCTCGAATCTCGTATCCTCCGCAGCCGCCTGAACAGGCGAAACGGAGCGTCGGACCGTAGCCCGCGGTCCGACGCTCTGGTGTGCCCTGGTCTCAGTTTTGGTCTCATTCATTCCCGACATTCGGGACATCTCCCTCATACGGCGAACGCGTCCCTGCCGATGACCAGCGGACACGCGCCGAGGGGCGCCTCGGCCGACCGAGGCGCCCCGAAGCGGCTCTCCTCGTGCCATCAGACCAGCGGGTAGCCCAGGGCCAGGGCGGCCTTGCGGAACGCCGGCAGACGGTCTGGGGAGACCGCAAGGTGACGCTCACCGACTCGGGTGCACAGCACGCGCAGGCGGCGGTCGCTGACGATGAGGGCTGCCAGTGCCTCGTCCGCGCACTCGATGAGATGGGTCTGCCCTGTATCGCGGAGTCGGCCGGTGCGGCGGCCAGTGTCGTCGAGCAGGGTGGTGACGGTCTGGGGCACGGGGTGCGAGGCCGCCTGGTTCAGGTAGCCACGGAGCTCGTCGAGGGCGTGCCCGCGGTCGAGGGCGCGCAGAAGAGAAGCGGTGGTGAGCGTCCAGACCCGGTCGGTCTTCCGGTCGGAGAAGGCGTCCAGGAGAAGGGTGTCGGCGGCGGGCAGCCCGTCGAGGGCGACGATGTCGAAGTTCGCCAGAACGGTGACCCTGCCCTTCGGGACGGCCGGGGCGGGGGCCTGGGCAGGGGTGTAGTCGCCCGTGAGGCCGACGGCGTGGGCGCCCAGCGGGTTGAGGCGGAGCGCGGACAGGCCGTCGTAGCGGCTGAGCCGGTCGAGGTAGTCGCCGCCCCAGTTCTCCTGGTAATCGTCGCGGGCGCCCGCCGGGGGGACGTGCTCGATATCGATGAGGCCGAGCGTGGCGGCGTACTCGAAGAGCACCGCCAGGGTGTAACGGCCCTGGAGGAGGGACCAGTCGTGGTGGCCGTCGTAGCCGAGGCTGCCGTACTGCGGATCCTCCAGGTACAGCTTCCACAGGGCGCGTTCACTGCGGTGGACGACCGGATTCAGGCCGGCCGCGCGCATATCCGTGAACAGGCCGTCGACGGACGTCCACTCGCCCGGGACGAGACCGGCCAGCGCTTGGCCGACGAGCTTGCGGCGCGGTTTGGCGGCGGTCAGAACGTTCGCGGAGCGCTGGCCCTTGATCTCCTCGACGCGGGAGAACTCGTCCAGGAGGCTGTTGTTCAGCCAGCGTTGCCATAGCTGGGCAATGGTCAGGTGCGGGGGCCGGGTCAGCGCGGTCTGTCCGCGCGTGGTCAGCACCAGCCGACCACCGGTGAGCTGGGCGAGGCCGCCTGCCTGGAGCAGCATCGGCCAGGCGAAGGCGGCGATGGCCTCGTCCGGAGAGAAGTCGCCACCGTCCAGGACTTCGGCGACCGCCGCGACGGTGGCGGCGCCGGGGCGGCGGGTCTTTTCACTGCACCGCAGTTTCCCCGTCAGACACAGGCGGAGCACGGTCAGCAGGTTGACCTGCGCCTCGTGCTCGGTGTGCCGGACCCTCGGAGTTCCAGTGGGCTCCTGTTGCTGTTCAACCGGTATCACTGCTTGCGTTTCCCGCTTCATGCCGCTCGCGTCCCGTTCCTACAGATGAACAACGTAGTCGTAGTTGCCCGGACCGCAGGTACGTTCGAGGATCTGGACCACTTCGCGCGGGTTGTCGTAGGGGCCGGAGAGGTAGAACGGCTTGCCGTCCCGGCCGAAGCCGATGACGGGCCGGCCGCCAGGCGGGGCACCCAGGTGCACTGCGGCGTCGGCGAGGCCGCCCGCGGGCTCGAAGCCAAGACCGCGGGCGTAGGCGACCGCATCGTGCACGATCGTCTGCGCCTGCTCCACGCCGATCGGCAGCGGCCGGTGATCGAAGGCCGAGTAGTACATCGGTACGTACGTGGTCAGGGATCCGGACCCCATCACCTCAGGGTCGGTGACGTTCTTGACTCCCAGGCAGTACACGTCCACCAGGAACCCGGTGACGGTCACCCTGCTGGCACGTTCCTGGCGTGCCAGGAGAATCTGGGCGAAGCCGCCCGTGCCCGGGTCCGGCTCCTGGCCGAGAGGGTCGGCCGCCGCCCAGTCCGGGGCTTTGGCCATGTCCAGTCCCGCGCTCCAGCCCGCGTTGACCCAGCAGCCCACCACCGGCCTCTCATCAGGCGCGATATTCGCCAGTGCCGCCTCGGCAACCCGCCTGACCAGCGCGGTGGCCTGGGCCGGTCGCAGCCCCAGCGCCTTCGCGATCTGCTTCGGCGCGCTGCCGCGCTCCCTCATCTCCCGGACTCGGGCCAGCAGTTCCTCGTCGCGTGTTGTCACCGTCACAGTCTGACACCTTCGTGTCGCCCCATTCGCCCCCGACCGTTTCGCGCCGGACGAGGCCGACACTCGGCTGCTGCGCCTCACGGCACCATGAAGGTCCAGCCGTCCGGCCACGCCACCGTTCACTGTCGATTGGTCCACCGATCCCGCTACGTCGCGCTCAGACAAGACGTACGGGCCCACCTCACATCCCCGATGTTCAGGTCTTGGGCCTCGACTACACGGCGACGAGGCGCACTCTGTCGCCGCAGAGCTTCGTCATGTCGTCGATGTCCGAGGTGAGCATGACGACCGGGCGGCGCTGCCGCAGCGCCATCTCGGCCACGGCGGCGTCGATGGCGTATTTGTGACCATGAAGCCCAACATTGATCAGCATGGCCGAAGCGGCCTTTGCCTCCTCGTCGCCGACGTGGATGATCCGCACGCCGGACAGGATCCAGGCGAGCCGCGCCTTCTCGGTCCGACGATGCACCGCTTCGATGATGGTGAGTGCGCTGATGACCACCTCCATGCCCCGCTTGCGGGCTTCGGCAATGAGGGCGACGACGGGCTCATGATCACTGACGAACTTCGACAGGCCCTCACAGTCGAGAACGAGGGTGCCTTCGTGGCTCAGCCTGCGGCGGGCCACTGCCCCTCCTCGGCGAACACCTCGTCGAAGGCCCGGCGTGCCCGCTCCTGCTCTTGCTCGGAGATCGGCCCCCGGCGGCGTTCGTAGTCGGCCAGGTACTCATCCAGGATCTGACCGCGTAGCTCGCGCTCCACCGCTTCGGTGATGAACGCGGAGAACTCACGCTTGCCGACCCGTCGACGGATCGCCTCCGCCGTCCCCTCGGGGAGGGAGAGGCTGACCCTGGTGGCTGGCCCTTCGCCGACGCTGTAAGAAATCTCGTTCATGGCCTGACATTATCAAATGAGTAGGAATCTAGCCCGGGTGCAGCATCCGCCGAACGACGCAGCCCTCTCCGCACCCAGCAGCACCGTTCGGATGGGCGGAGGTGGCGACAGCCACCACGCCGTCCTGCACGGTCGGGACACTAGTCACCGGCGGCGACCGGACATCGCGTGGCCGTACAACCACAGGCCGCTCTCATGAATCTCACACCTCATACGACTTCCTGACGGACAGTCATGCGCTGAGAAGGGGACACTGCGCGCAGTCTCGCAAGATCCCGTCTGGCCGCCGCGACCGCGGTGGGGGTCGCGTTGACCGGCGCTGACATCAGGCCTCCACCGTCACCACTACCGAGCTCGACAACAGGCCCGACGACGCCGCGGCGAGGACACCGGCCCGCTCACCGTCGTCAACCCCGACGCCGTGGCCAACCTCGGATACCTGGAGTGGTCCTGCTCGGACGAGACGGTCTGTGCGAGCATCACCGAGTACCACGCGGACCGCTGGAACGCGATCACCGGGACCTACGAGCGGGTCAGGTCCGTCGTGGGCGTCCCCGGCCCCCTCTACAAGGCCTCCGTGAGGCTGACGCGCGGCGAGACGACGTACTTCCGGATCACCGGCGTCCTCGCCGACGGCACAACGGCCGCCGTGACGCACTCGTCGACGGCCTTGGGCGACAGCCTGTGAGCCACTTTCAAGGCCGCCTTCACCGGACCGTCGGATCCGGACACTGCGCCAGGGGACGGTGAACGGCCTGGTGAGAGTCAACAGCGGGGGGCTCGACGGCGCCCCGGCTGTGCTCAGTCCTCGATCTGGCCGCGGACGCGGCGGGAGGGGCTGTAGGCGTAGAGGCCGAGGATGGCAGGCGGGTCGGCCATTCCCGGTCCGCCGTCCCTGACCCAGGCGGTGATGTCAGCGGTCGCGTCGGGGTCGTTGACCAGGCCGAGCCAGACTGGGCGTCCGCCCGCCCGGCGGCCGACGGCGGAGGGCTGGATGACGATCACGTTGGCCTGTTCGCAGGCGTCCAGGCAGGAGGAGGGCCGTACGTTCGCCACGCCGGACAACGAAGTGCGCAACTCCGCGAGTTGGGCGGTGTGGTCCAGGCTCGGGATCTTGGGTGTGCCGCAGCAGCAGCCCCGGCAGACGGTCACCGTGCAGCGGTCTTCCGCACCCGCGCCGGATGCGGAGGACCGTCGGGTGCGGCGGGTCACCGGCCGCCCTCCGCGCGGGCCCTGGTCCAGGCTGCCTCGCGCAGCAGCCGCAGGCCGTTGAGGCCGACGATGACGGTCGAGCCCTCATGGCCCAGGACACCGAGCGGCAGCGGCAGGGTGCCGACGAGGTCCCAGACGACCAGGCCGGAGATGAACACGGCGGCGATGACCAGGTTCTGCACCACCAGGCGGCGGGCCCGGCGGGAGAGGGCCACCACGGCGGGCACGGTGGCCAGTTCGTCGCGGACGACGACCGCGTCGGCGGTCTCCAGAGCCAGGTCGGAGCCGGCCCGGCCCATCGCGAGGCCGGTGTGGGCGGCGGCCAGGGCAGGCGCGTCGTTGACCCCGTCGCCGACCACGAGCACCTTGCGGCCGGCCCGCTCCTGCTCCCGGACCGCTGTCACCTTGTCCTGGGGCAGCAGCCCGGCGTGGACGTCGGTGATGCCGACCTCGGCGGCCAGGCGGGCGGCGGCGCGCGGGTTGTCGCCGGTCACCAGCATCGGCGCGGTACCGGTGAGCGCGGTGAGGGAGGCCACGGTGGCGGCGGCGTCCGGCCGTAGCCGGTCGGCGATGCCCAGCACCCCGGTCGGGACGCCGTCGGCCAGCACCAGCACCGCGGTACGTCCTCCGTCTTCCAGCCCCGAGGCCACGGCCGTGGCGCGAGCGGCCTGCGGGCCCTCGGCGTCGGCCAGCAACCGAGCGGGGGCGCCGACCGCGACCTTGCGGCCGTCGACGGCCGCGGTCACTCCGACGCCGGGGGTGGACCTGAAGTCCTCCGCGGCGGGCAGGGTGAGACCGCGGGTGCGGGCGGCGTCCACGACGGCGCGGGCCAGCGGGTGCTCGCTGGGGTGCTCGGCCGTCGCGGCGAGCACCAGCAGATCGTCTTCGGTGAGACCGGACCCGGTCAGCGGGCGGATGTCGGTCACGCGCGGGGTGCCCTCGGTGAGGGTGCCGGTCTTGTCCAGGGCGACCGCGTCGACCTGGCCGAGGCGCTCCATCACGACGGTGGACTTCACCAGTACGCCGTGCCGCCCGGCGTTCGCGATCGCCGTCAGCAGCGGCGGCATGGTCGCCAGCACCACCGCGCACGGTGAGGCGACGATCATGAAGGTCATGGCCCGCAGCAGCGACCCGGTCAGCGCGGCGCCGAACGCGAGCGGCACGGCGAACACGGCGAGCGTCGCCGCCACCATGCCGAGCGAGTACCGCTGTTCGACCTTCTCGATGAACAGCTGGGTCGGCGCCTTGGTCTCGGAGGCTTCCTCGACCATCCGCACGATGCGAGCGATCACCGAGTCGGAGGCGTCCCGCTCGACCCTCACGCGCAGGGCGCCGGTGGCGTTGAGGGTGCCGGCGAAGACCTCGTCGCCCGGCTCCTTCGCGACGGGAAGCGGCTCGCCCGTGATGGTGGCCTGGTCGACCTCGCTCGCCCCGTCCAGGACACGGCCGTCGGCGCCGACCCGCTCGCCGGGCCGTACGAGGATGGTGTCGCCGACCGCCAACTCCTCGACGGGAACGGCCTCTTCGGAACCATCCGACGTCAGCCGGGCGGCCATGGCCGGAGCCAGGTCGAGCAGGCCGCGCACCGAGTCGGCGGTGCGCGCGGTGGCCAGCGCCTCCAGCGCACCGGAGGTCGCGAAGATGACGATCAGCAGAGCGCCGTCCATCACCTGACCAACGGCCGCCGCGCCCAGCGCGGCCACGATCATCAGCAGATCGACGTCGAGGGTCTTCTCCCGGAGGGCCTGGAGCCCGGCGAGCGCGGGCTCCCAGCCGCCGGCGGCGTAGGCGAGCGCGTACAAGCGAACCCCAGACCCAGGCGGGCCCGCCGGTCAGCTGTAGCGGCAGGGCGAGCAGGAACAGCACCGTGGCCGCGCCGGCCCAGCGGGCCTCGGGCAGCGCGAACACCCGGGTCCGCCGCCGTGGGGCGGCCTCGGGGCGCGCGGTCGCGGCAGGCGCGGGCCGCTCGGTCAGGGTGGAGAGCATGGCGAAAGAACCCTTCGGCAGGGCAGGAGGCACTTACCCGTCCACGATACAGGTACATATGAATAGATTTTCAAGTATCACTTGTATGATGGCTCCCATGGGCCATGGAGCTGCTCCCGCGAAGAACGCCGTGCCGCGCACCCGCCTGGACGCGGACAGCGCCGCGCGGGTGGCGACCACCCTCCAGGCCCTCGCCACCCCGTCACGGCTGCTGATCCTCTCCCGCCTCAGGGAGGGCCCGTGCGCGGCCACAGAACTCGCCACCGAAGTCGGCATGGAGCAGTCGGCCTGCTCCCACCAGCTGCGGCTGCTGCGCAACCTCGGCCTGGTCGTCGGCCGACGCCAGGGCCGTTCGGTGATCTACGCGCTCTACGACAACCACGTCGCCGAACTCCTCGACCAGGCCGTCTACCACATCGAGCACCTGCGCCTCTGCCTGAGCGACACATCCGACGCGGATGCGGCCGACGAGGTCGCGCTCGACGTCACGCACTGACGCCGGTCACAGCCAGCGCTTCTCGGTGAAGACCAGGTAGACGAGGGTGACGAGGACCGCAGTGGCACCGAGCATCAGCCGGTAGCCCCGACCCCCGAGCTGCGTCGCCTCGGGCACAGCGAGGGCCTCGATGCCGGCCGACGGCATCAAGGCCCTCCGGTCGTCAGCTCAGACAGGAAGCAGCAGACCAGCCGCGGAACCTTCTGCGACCGCCGCGGCCGCCATCAGAACGGCCTCAAGTGACTTTCGCATTGTGCTCATGGTGCTCTCCCTCCGAGTAGCGCGGGCAGTTGCGTTACCTGACGTAGTGCTTCCTAGGACCAGTGCAACGAACCTCAGTGCCAACGCGGCCGAAGCGAGTACGAGGAAGGGCGCAAGGGGAATCGAACCCCAAACTCCTGCCCCTAGTCTCAACTGACGATGCGCCAAGCATACGGGGATCGCTCCGCCGTAAGTGCCCCCTGTGCTCCCGTGCTCCAGCCGCCGGCCCACAGTCCTGCCGAGGACGGCCGTAGCTGCGGCGTCCCGTGCTCGCCGTGATCGCCGTATGGCCGGCACCCCCGTCGGTACCCCCGCCGGCAGAGCCAGGGAAGGGACACAGAGGGACAAATAGCAACATTTCGTTTCACGGGAGAGGCTCTCGGGAAGGCTGGATCATGCAGTGTTCGCCGTAATCCCGAGATCGAGTGCGGGGGTGTGTCCCGTGGACAGGGAGATCACGCTGCGGGTGGACGGGCAGGAGCACCAGGTCGTCGTCGACACCCGCACCAGCCTGCTGGACGCCCTGCGTGAACGTCTCCGGATCACCAGCCCGAAGAAGGGGTGTGACCACGGGCAGTGCGGCGCCTGCACGGTTCTGCTCGACGGGCGGCGCGCGCTCGGCTGCCTGGCGCTGGCGGTGGCGTACGAGGACACGGAGATCGTCACGGCCGCCGGACTGGCCGGAGGTGACGGACTGCACCCCCTGCAGCGTGCCTTCATCGACCACGACGCGTTCCAGTGCGGGTACTGCACACCGGGCCAGATCGTCTCGGCGGCCGGGATGCTGGCGGAGGCGGAGGCGGGCTGGCCGAGCGCGGTGAGCGCCGACCCTGACGCGGACGAGGTCGTCCTGGACGACGCGGAGATCGCCGAGCGGATGAGCGGCAACCTGTGCCGCTGCGGCGCCTACGCCCACATCCGCCCGGCCATCGCGGAGGTGGCCCGCCGATGAAACCGTTTCGCTACCAGCGCGCCGAGGACGTGCCGGAGGCGGTCACGCTGCTCGCCCGGGCACCGCACGGGGCGTTCCTCGCCGGCGGTACGAACCTCGTCGACCTGATGAAGCTGGGCGTGGCCACACCGGACCTGCTCGTCGACGTCCGGCGACTGGCCTGCGACCGGATCGAGGAACTCCCCGACGGCACCCTGCGGATCGGCGCCACGGTGACCAACAGCGACCTGGCCGCCGACCGCAGGATCCGGCGGCGCGCTCCCGTGCTCTCCCAGGCGGTGCTGTCGGGTGCCTCCGGGCAGTTGCGCAACCTCGCCACCACCGGCGGGAACCTGCTTCAGCGCACCCGCTGCGCGTACTTCCAGGACCTCACCACCCCGTGCAACAAGCGCGAACCGGGGACGGGCTGCCCGGCGCGGGAGGGACACCACCGGGAACTCGCGATCCTCGGCTGGTCACCGGCGTGCGTCGCGACCCACCCGTCGGACATGGCCGTCGCACTGGCCGCCCTCGACGCGGTCGTCCGCACCCGCGGGCCGGACGGGGAGCGGGCCATCCCGCTGACCGAGCTGCACCGGCTGCCCGGCGACGAGCCCGAGCGCGACACCGTGCTGCGCCACGGCGAGCTGATCACGGCTGTGGACGTGCCGCCGCTCCCGGAGGCGGCCAGGTCCGGCTACCGCAAGGTGCGCGACCGCGCCTCGTACGCGTTCGCGCTGGTCTCGGTGGCCGCCGTGCTGGAGGTCGCCGACGGCACCGTACGCGAGGTGCGGATCGCGCTGGGCGGTGTGGCGCACAAGCCGTGGCGGGCCGGCGCGGCCGAGCAGGCGCTGCGGGGCGCGCCCGCGACCGCCGAGCGCTTCCGCGCCGCCGCCGAGGCCGAACTCGCCGCTGCCCGGCCGCTGGCGGGCAACGCGTTCAAGGTGCCGCTCGCGCGCAACACCCTCGTCGCGACCCTGCTCGCCCTGGCAGGCGGGCCACGATGAGTGTCATCGCCCGCGCCGTCGGCGCACCGCTCGACCGCCTGGACGGACCGGACAAGGTCAGGGGCGCGGCCCCCTACGCCTTCGAGCAGCCGGTCGACCGGCCCGCCTACCTGTACGCGGTGCAGGCCACGATCGCCGCCGGACGCGTCACCGGCCTCGACACGGCCGCGGCGAACGCCGAGCCGGGCGTGCTGGCCGTGCTCACCCCTCACAACGCGCCCCGGCTGGCCCTGGCCGAGGACCCCGAACTGGCGGTGCTGCAAACCGACGAGATCGCCTACCGCGGCCAGCTCGTGGGCGGGGTGATCGCCGAGACGTCCGAGGTCGCCCGCCACGCCGCGCAGCTCGTCCGCCTGGACTACGAGGAGCGGGCCTTCGACGTCGAGCTGCGGCCGGACCGCGACGATCTCTACAAGCCGCTGAACGCGGCCTTCTTCGGGAAGGGCGGCGGGGAGCTGTTGGACGGCTCGCCGGCCGACAGTTCCCTGGGCGATGCCGCTGCCGCTCTGGCCTCGGCGGAGGTCAGGCTGGACGCGGCGTACAGCACGCCGATGGTCCACCACAACCCGATGGAGCCGCACACCGCCGTGGCCGTCTGGACCGACGACGGGCTCACGCTCTACTGCTCCACCCAGGGCGTGACCATGAGCCGGGATCTGATGGCGGCCGTGCTGGGGCTCGACCCGCGGCGGGTCCGCGTGATCTCCCCCCATGTCGGGGGCGCGTTCGGATCGAAGGTCTACCCCCACACGTATGCCGTTCTCGCCGCGATGGCCGCTCGGGTCGTGAACCGGCCCGTCAAGTTCACGCTCACCCGACAGCAGATGTTCTCCCTGGTCGGCTACCGTCCCGCCACCCTTCAGCGCGTCCAGCTCGGCGCCGACGCGGATGGGCGGCTCACCGCCGTCGCCCACGACGTGATCCAGCAGACCGCCAAGGCCAAGGGATACGCCGAGCAGGTCGCGGTGTGCACCCGGTCGATGTATGCCGCGCCCCACCGGCGCACCACCCACCGGGTGGCGCCCCTGGACCTGCCGGTGCCGACGATCATGCGGGCACCGGGAGACGCCCAGGGCATGTTCGCGCTGGAGTCGGCCATGGACGAGATGGCCGCCGCCTGCGGCCTGGACCCCGTCCAGTTCCGGATCCGCAACGAGCCCGGCGTCCACCCCGAGTCCGGCCTGCCGTACTCCAGCCGCCATCTGGCGGAGTGCCTGCGCGAGGGCGCCCGCCGGATCGGGTGGGAGCGGCGCAACCCCGTCCCCCGGGCGCGGCGCGACGGAAGCTGGCTGGTCGGGACCGGGGTGGCCGCCTCGGCCTTTCCCTCGCCCCGCTTCCCGGGCAACGCCACGACGATCCGGGTCGGTCCCGACGGGCGCTGCACGGTGCTGATCGCCGCCGCCGACATCGGCACCGGCACCTGGACGGCGCTCACCCAGATCGCGGCGGACGCGCTGGGCGTCACCGTCGAGGACGTGGAGCTGCGGATCGGGGACACCGCGCTGCCCCACGCCTCGGTCGCCGGCAACTCGTCCGGGATCAACAGCTGGGGCACGTCCATCGTCGAGACGGCCCGCCGGCTGCACGAGGTCCTGGAGTCCGAGCACGGCGGCTTCGTGCCGCGAGAAGGGCTGGAGGTCACCGCCGACATGCCCGACAACCCGGACGCCGCGCGCTACGCGATGCACAGCTTCGGAGCCCAGTTCGCCGAGGTCCGGGTGCACGCGGACACCGGCGAGGTGCGGGTGCCGCGCCTGCTCGGGGTGTTCGACCTGGGCCGGGTGATCAATCCCAAGACCGCCCGCTCGCAGTTGATCGGGGGTATGACCATGGGCCTGTCGATGGCGCTGCACGAGCACAGCGTGGTCGACCCGCGGTTCGGGCATGTGGTCAACCACGACTTCGCCGGGTACCACATCGCCTCCGACGCCGATGTCGGCGCGGTCGAGGCGTACTGGGTGGAGGCGGCGGACCCGTACACCAACCCGATGGGCTCCAAGGGCGCCGGCGAGATCGGCATCGTCGGCACCGCCGCGGCCATCGCCAACGCCGTGCACCACGCCACCGGCATCCGCGTCCGGGACCTGCCGATCACCCTGGACAAGCTCCTGCACTAGGCCGTCGCCGGAGAGCCACGGAGCCACGGAGCCACGGGGTGCCGGAGCCCGGGCCGGGCCCCCGCACCACCGCCGTCTCCCCCGCGTGGGTCAGCCCTTGTTGGAGCCCAGGGTCAGGCCGCTCACGAACTGGCGTTGCAGCGCGAAGTACACGATCAGGGTCGGGATCGCGGTGAGCAGGGCGCCGGCGGCGACCAGGTTGGGGTCCGTGAAGTACTGGCCGGAGAGGTTGTTCAGGGCCGAGGTGATCGGCATCTTCTCGCCGGTCGAGATCAGGACGAGGGCCCAGAAGAAGTCGTTGTAGATCCAGATGGACAGCAGGGTCGCCAGGGCCGCCATCGCCGGTTTGCACAGTGGCAGCGTGATCTGCCAGTACAGCCGCCACACCGAGGCGCCGTCGACGAGCGCGGCCTCGGTCAGCTCGTGCGGCAGCGAGCGCATGTAGTTGCTCAGCACGAAGGCGCAGAAACCGGACTGGAACGCCACATGGATGAGGACCAGGCCGAGCGCGGAGTCGTACAGCTTGCCGCTCTCCGTGATGCCCGGCAGGTCGGTGAGCAGGTACAGCCGGTACAGCGGGGTGATGATGACCTGTTGCGGCAGCAGGTTGCCCGCCGTGAAGACGAGCAGCAGCGCGAGGTTGAGGCGGAAGTCGAAGCGGCTGACGTAGAAGGCGACCATCGACGACAGGAACAGCGTCAGCAGCACGGCCGGCACCGCGATCAGCAGGGTGTTGCCGAAGTAGTGCAGCATGCCCGACTGTTCGAACGCGTTGGTGAAGTTGTCCAGGCTCAGCTTGTCGGGCCAGGACACATACCCCTTGGCGCTGGTCTCGCTGTACGGGCGCAGGGCCGAGAAGACCGCCCACAGCAGCGGGGCGAGCCACGCCAGGGCCGTACCGGCGAGGAAGACGTGCAGCAGGACGCGGGCGGGGCGGACGGGCGCGCGCTTCTTCGTCGGCGCGCCGGTCGCGAGGGCGGAGGCGCTCACGCTCGCCGCTCCTTCCGGAAGGTGGCCACCAGATACGGGATGATCACGACCAGCGAGATCACCAGCAGGACGACGGCGATCGCCGACCCGTAACCGATGCGGCTGGACTCACCGATGATGTTGTTGGTCACGAGGATCGACAGCAGCTCGGTGCCCTGGGCGCCCTTGTTGAAGACGAAGACCAGGTCGAAGGCGCGCAGGGCCTCGATGATGGTGACGACCAGCACGACTGTGTTGGTCGGGCGCAGCGTCGGGAAGATGACGCTCTTGAACGTCTGCCACTCGTTGGCTCCGTCCAGGGCCGAGGCCTCGCGCAGCGACGGGTCCACGCCCTTCAGACCGGCCAGGTACAGGATCATCATGTAGCCGGTGTGCCGCCAGGACGCGGCGATGAGGACAGCCCACAGGTTGAGATTCGGGTTGCCGATCCAGTCGATGTAGTGGCCGGGCTTGTTTGCGCCGATGATGCTGTTGATCAGGCCCGTGTCCGGGTTGTAGACGAGCTGCCAGACGAAACCGATGCACGCCATCGAGATGACGACCGGCAGGAAGAACGCGGTCTGGTAGACCCTGCTGAACCGGATCTTCTTGTCCAGCTGCACGGCCAGGAACAGGCCGAACGGCGTCGGGATCAGGATCAGCACCACGAACCAGACGACGTTGTGCTCGACGGCCGGCCAGAACTGCGGGTTGTCGGTGAAGAGTTGCTTGAAGTTCTCCAGGCCCACCCACTTGATCGAGTCGAACCCGATGCCGTCCCAGGTGGTGAAGGCGAGGGCGATGGAGGCGAGAGCGGTGACCCAGACGAGGGCCACGTGCAGGACCGTGGGCACGCCCGCCATCAGGGCGAGCGTGAACCGGTCACGACGGGTGAGCAGGCGACGGTGCCCCCGCCGAGCCGCCTTGGTGTCCGATGACGCGCCCAAAGGCGGCTCGGCGGCCGCCTCCGGGGTCTTCGTGGTCGTGTCGTTGCTCATGCGGATGCGAAGATCGTCTTCTTCTGGCGCTCGATCGAGGACAGCAGGGTGTCGATGCCCTTGGGGTCCTGGATGAACTTCTGCAGTGAGGGCTGCATCACGGTGGCGGTGAAGTCCGGCCGGCTGTCGCGGTCCATGAACTGGGTGAGGCTCTTGGCGCCGCTGATCATCGTGAACGCCTTCTTCTGCAGCGGGGAGTACGAGGAGGTGTCGGCCTTGGTGGAGGCGGCCACCACGCTCGGGTCGGCCTTGAGGTAGAGCTCCTCGGCCTCCGGGGAGCCCAGGTACTCCAGCAGCTTCACGACACCCGCGTGGTTCTTCGGGGCCTTGCTGACCATGAAGCCGTCGGTCGGGGCCTCGACGGTCTCCTGGCCGTACGCGGAGTTGATCTCCGGGAAGGGGAAGAAGTCGAGGTCGTCCAGGTCGGCCTTGTTGGTGAACTGCTGCGCCACAAAGCTGCCCAGGAGGTACATGCCGGCCTTCTTCGCCACCAGCGTCTGCGCGGCGTCCTGCCAGGTGCGGCCCATGGCACCGTCCTGGTGGTACGGGAGGAGCTCGGTCCAGTGGTCGAAGACGGCCTTGACCTTGGCGTCGGTCCAGGACGCCTTGCCCGCCATGAGCTGGACGTGGAAGTCGTAGCCGTTGAGGCGGAAGTTGATCTGGTCGAAGGTGCCCATCGCCGGCCACGCGTCCTTGTCGCCGAAGGCGATCGGGACCAGTCCGTCCTTCTTCATCTGCTTGCACAGGGCCATCAACTGGTCCCAGGTGGTGGGGACCTGGTAGCCGTGCTGCTGGAAGACGCTCTTGCGGTAGAAGACCGCCCAGGGGTACGAGGTCATCGGCAGGAAGTAGTACTTGCCGTCCTCGCCCTTGCTGAGCTTCTTCATCGCCTCGGGGAAGTTGCCCCCGATCTTCTGCCACACGTCGTCGATCGGCGAGGCGAGCTTCTTGGCGGCGAAGAACTGCATGCGGTAGCCGGCGAACCAGTTGAACACGTCGTCCGGCGTGCCCTGGAGGTAGGAGTTGATCTGCTCCTGGAAGGTGTTGTGGTCCTTCGTGTTCACGTCGACCGTGATGCCGGACTGCTTCTTGAAGGCCGCGTAGACATCTTCGAAGGCCTTCTTCGGCACGGCGTCCGACGCGTTGGAGCCGACGGTGACGGTCTTCGGGTCGGAGGACGTACCGCTGCCGCCGCAGGCGCTGAGCAGGGGTATGCCGGCTCCGGCGAGGACAGCGGCACCACCGATACCACGCAGCAGGGAGCGGCGGTTCGGGCTCGGGAGGGAGGGACCGGACGGAGTGTGGTGCATGACGGCTCCTGGGGGCAGGGTCGGTCGTGGCCGGCTCTGTGAGCGGGTCAGAATCAATCAGAAACCAACTTGACCGAACATTGTGGGCGTCATCCCACTCGCATGTCCGGGCATGCGTCAAGAGTCCCCCCGAGCCGTTTTGGAAACGTAATCGTCACGACCTTGATCACGTCCACTGACAACCTGGCAGCGGAGAAACGGTATTGGAGCAGCGCCACCCCTGTGTCCGACGGGACGTCACCCGTGGTCAGGGGCACAGTCGGGGCCCGGGACCGCACGGTTCCGCGCGTCGTCCACCGCTGACGGAACATCATGTTCCGCTCCGCTCGCGCTAACCGATCGTCACCGTCTTGGACACGGTGACCTGGTCGATGTCGGTCGTGCGGATGGTCGCCTTCATGGTCCAGGCGCCCCGCAGCGGGAGGTTCAGCGCGTCCGCGGCCCAGTAGCCGCCCCGGTCGGTGAGCCCCGCGTCCAGGGGGCCGAGGTGACGCGCCGTGAACGTGAAGGTCAGGCGCAGCTCCGGAACGGTGGCGATCCCGCCGTCCGGACCGTAGACGACCGCCTGGACGGCGTTCTCGCCCGCCCGGCCCGGCGTCAGCTCGATCTGCACCTTGCCGTGCCCGCCGGGCGTGCCCACGTCGAAGGGGAGCACCGTGGCGGAGCCGAGGGGCTGTTCGGCCGAGGCCGCCGCCTCCGCCGCCGCCCGGCCCGGCTGTGTGCCGGTGAGCAGTGTCGTGAGCACCAGCACCACGATCCCGACCGTGATCTCCGCCAGCACCGAGCGGCGCAGGGCACGCCGCAGCGGAGCCGGGTCCGGGTCTGTGCGCACGCCGTCCGGGTGCACGCCGTCCTGGTCCCGGTCCCGGCCCGTGCGCACGCCGTCCGCGCCCCCGTCCGCCCTTGCGGCGTCGTCGTCCCCGTCCCGGTCCGCCGTCACGGCCACGGCTACGGCGTCGCCGTCCGCGGGTACGGTGCCCGGTCGCCGGTCGCGGCCCGTGCCCGGCGTGCCGTCACCGTCCTCGTGCGGCGCCGCCGACCGGGCCGGTCCCCTCCCGGCCGCCACCGGTTCCCGCGCCCGCTCCGGCGCCGGCACCACGGCCGCGGGCACCGCGAGCCGTGCCGTCCAGCGGCGCGAGTACGCCGCCGCCGTCAGCAGGCACACCACCGCGACCAGTTTGGCGGTCAGCAGCCTGCCGTACACCGTGGAGGTGAGCGCGTCGAGGGAGCCGAGGCCGCGCCAGGACTGGTAGACGCCGGTGGCGACCAGGACGGCGACCGCGGTGAAGGCCAGCCGGGAGAATCGGGCGACCGCGCGGGCCGGGAGTTCCCCGGGCGCCCGGTACAGCGCCGTGAGCAGGGCCGTGAGACCGCCCAGCCACACCGCCATCGCCAGCAGATGCAGCACCGCCGAGGTCATCGCCACCGGCACCTGGATCCCGGCGGCGGCGTGCTCGGACACCGCCCAGGTGAGGGGCAGGGCGACCGACAGCACGCTCACGATCGCGCACCGGAGCCGGCCGCGCGGCGCCCCCTCCGCCCGGCCGGCGACCACCGCCGCCGACGCCAGCAGGACCAGCCGCGCGAGCAGCGCGAGGCCGGGGCGGCTTGTCACCGTGTCCCACAGGACCGCGGGGTCGAAGGCCGCCGCCGGCCCGCTGCCCCGCTCGTACGGGCCCCGGAGCAACAGCAGCGCGCAGGTGGCGCCCAGCAGCGTCCACCAGCCGCCCGCCATCAGGCCGCGGGCCCCGCCCACCCCGGTCACCCTCGCGAACACGGTGCTGCCGAGCAGCAGGGCCAGTCCGCCGTAGGCGAGGTAGCGGGCGATGTCGTAGAGCGCGGCCGAGGCGACGTCCTGGGCCTCGTCGCCGGGCACGACGGCCGTCGTCACGGAAGGCTCGCCGACGGAGAACGTGAGGGCGCCGTTCACCGGGTGGCTGTCGGCCGACACCACCCGCCACGCCACGATGTAGGTGCCGTCGGGAAGGTGCGGGAGCGTGACCCGCGCGGTGTCGGCCCGGCCGTCCGCGTGCTCCGGCCTGCCCGTGTGCACCCGGCGGTTGCCGGGGTCGAGGACGCGGAGGGAGTTGTCCAGCAGGCCGACCGCCTCGCTGAAGGTGAGGGTCACCGCCTTCGGGGCCGTCTTCAGCACACTGCCGTCCGCCGGATCGGTGCCCTTCAGCGCGGCGTGCGCGGACGCGGAACCGGTTCCCGTAAGGAGGATCAGGGGGACGACGACCAGCAGGAAGGCCAGGTGCCGAAGGCCCCCGCCGCGCCCGCCCGTCCCCGGACTCCTCCCGCTCACGTGTGCTGCGCCCACGTCATGTCTCCCGCGTGTCTTACGTATCCGCCGTTCCCGGGTCCCGGTTAGTACGGACGCCGCGTGCGCTGTGCTCAGCGTCGGGGCAACGCCGCCCGCCCGTACGAGGGTGACGCCGCCAGCCATCATGCCGGTGACGCGCCGCCAGCCGCCGTACGGCCGCGTCGCGCACCGCCGCGTACGCCGCCGCGCCCGTGCTGCCGGCGTCCGACGAAGGGTGCGGACGAGGCCCGGCGGGGCGATCATGGGGACATGGACGTCACGCTGCACCTCGCCCAGGACCCCGACGCCGACGCGCTCCTCGGGCGCAGTGCGCTCGCCGCGCTGACCGGGATGCTGCTGGACCAGCAGGTCCCGATGGAGTGGGCGTTCAAGGGGCCGTGGACCATCGCGCAGCGGCTCGGCGCCGACGACCTGGACGCGCACGAGATCGCGGCGTACGACCCGGAGGCGTTCGCCGCGCTGCTGTCCGAGAAGCCCGCGGTGCACCGCTACCCGGGATCGATGGCGGGGCGCATCCAGCAGGTGTGCCGTTATCTCGTCGAGCACTACGACGGCGATGCCGAGGCCCTCTGGAGGGGCGTCGAGAGCGGACCGGAGCTGCTGAAGCGGCTCCAGGGGCTGCCCGGGTTCGGCAAGCAGAAGGCGCAGATCTTCCTCGCCCTGCTCGGCAAGCAGTTGGGTGTCCGGCCTCCGGGGTGGCGCGAGGCCGCGGGGTCGTACGGCGCGGTCGAGTCCTTCCGTTCGGTCGCCGACATCACCGGTCCCGACTCGCTGGCGAAGGTCCGGGCGCACAAGCAGGAACTGAAGGCGGCGGCGAAGACGGCGAAGACGGCCAGGTCGGCACGCGCCTAGGGGCCGGGCCGGGCCGGGCACACGGCCGCCGCTCGGCCCGGTTGTCAGTCGATCGGACCGCCCGGGTGGCGAGGCCCTGCGGGCCGGTCCAAGCATGGAACATGACCGACGCACCGAGCGGTTCCCCGTGGGGATCCGAGTACGACGACCGCCACGTCCACGCCACCCACGACCCGCACGCGCCGAGACCGGCGTCGGACGGCCTGGAGCCACCCGTCGAGGGGCTCCTGCACCTGCTCTCCCGCACCGCCTGGCAGGTCGTCCTGACCACCGGTGTCGCGTCGCTGATCCTCGGGATCCTGATCCTGGTCTGGCCGGGCCCGTCCCTGCTCGTCGCCGGGATCCTCTTCGGGATCTACCTCATCGTCAGCGGCGTGCTCCAGGTGGCGTCCGCCTTCGGCACGCACCGGGCCACCTCGCTGCGGGTCCTCGCGTTCCTCAGCGGCGCCCTGTCGATCGTGCTGGGGCTGTTCTGCTTCCGGGGCCCCCTGGAGTCGATCCTGCTGCTCGCGCTGTGGATCGGCATCGGCTGGCTGTTCCGCGGGATCTCCCAGACCGTGGCGGCCGCTCACGACCCGGCGGTGCCCGCGCGCGGCTGGCAGATCGCCCTCGGGGTCGTCACCTTCGCCGCCGGGGTCGTGCTGATCGTCTCGCCGTTCAAGTCGATCCCCGTCCTCGCACTGGTCACCGGCTGGTGGCTGATCGTGGTCGGCGTCGTCGAACTGATCACGGCGTTGCGGATCCGCGGCCGTGCCGAGCGGATCCCGCGCACCGTGTGATCACGTCAACCACGTACCGCGCACATCACTCAAGCGAGCGATTCTGGCGGCCGATGCGATGAACGACGCCGTGTCGACGGGCACATGACCCCTGTGAGCACCACCCCGCACCTCCCTCGTACCGCTCGTCGGTATGCCTGGCTGCGGGTGCTCCTGGTGCTCATCGCGCTGCTCGCGACCGGTGCGCACGCCGAGGCCGTGACGGACGAAACCGACGAGGTGTCCGCGGCCCAGGCCTGCGACGCGGAGCACGAGGTGCTCGTCGCGGTCCTGCGGCCGGTGACCCCCCAGGGACCCCGCGCCCCCGCACCGCCGCGGCCGGCGCCACGGGGGACCAGCGGACCCACCGCACCACAGGGCCCCGCCCCGGCACCCGCGCGAGAACCGCTCTCCCCCGTCCTGTGCGCCCTGCGCACCGTCGTCCTGCGCTGCTGACCGGTCCGGCCTCCGCACCGTCATCCGCCGTCATCCGCCGTCAGCAACGCGAGGACGAAGTCATGCCCGGAGATCCGTACGCGGCCCTGCTCGCCCTGCTGCGCGCCGAGGCCGTCCGCAGCACCAAGCAGCGACCGAAACCCGAACCCGAACCCGACACCGGGGAGGAGCCCGCGCCGCCCGTCCCACGGGAGGGTGACCACGAGTAGCACACAGCGGCCGCCCGCACCGGGCGGCCGCCCACCGCAGCCCGTATCCGTGACTCGCCGGCCCCAAGACTCCTCGACCGCCACGTCGGTGATCCTGATCCCCCTGTCCCCGTTCACCCGGGGTGAGATGCGCGAACCCCTGCATGGCGCGCCGGTTCGGAGAGGAGAACCGGCCGGACAACGTTGTCCGCGGCCCTCGGGCGTGGCGGCCCCGGGCGCCGGCCGACCGTCACTCATCTCCACACATCCATTCCGTTTTGCATCCTTTTACCGCATCTTTCCCAGCACCGCACTCCGTCGCCATGGCTGCGCCCGGAACGTCGGGCCCGGTAGGCTTTCCGTGTGATCTTCAAGCGCATCGGAAACGGCCGGCCCTACCCCGACCACGGCCGGGAGAGCACCCGGCAGTGGGCGGACGTCGCGCCGCGCCCGGTCCGCCTCGATCAGCTCGTGACGACCAAGCAGCAACTCGACCTGGAGACCCTCCTCGCCGAGGACTCGACGTTCTACGGCGACCTCTTCGCGCATGTCGTGAAGTGGCAGGGCGACCTGTACCTGGAGGACGGCCTCCACCGCGCGGTGCGCGCGGCGCTGCAGCAGCGTCAGGTCCTGCACGCGAGAGTGCTCGAACTCGACTGATCCCGGGGCGTCCGTCCGCCTCCCGTCCCCAGGGGTTCGTCCGCCCCGATGACCCGTTCGGGTTGGACTGAGGGGCGCCCAATGATCATCTAGTAGGCATTGCCGCCCGGGCGCACTACGCTGCGCCCATGAGCATGCTGACTCCCCCCGGCATGGGTGGCCAGTACCGGATCACGGGGGGCAAGTACCCGAGGATGCGCCGGCCCCGACGCCGCGGCAGGCTCGTGGCCGCCGTCGTCGCGTCGGTGGCCGCCGTCGGACTGATCGGCTGGGGAACCCTGCAGCTCATCGACATCTTCACCGGCGGCAGGACGCTCGCCGTCGGCGCCAAGGCGGGCTGCGCGGCCAAGGCGAGCCCGTCGCCTGCGGCCACCGCCGGGGCCCTGCCCGAGCCCGGCCGCATCACCGTCAACGTCCTCAACGCCACGGCCCGCGGCGGCCTCGCCAAGGAGACCGCGGACGAGCTGAAGAAGCGCGGCTTCCACATCGGCACCGTGGGCAACGCGACCCAGGACTACGACAAGAAGGTCAAGGGCACCGGAGTCCTGCTCGGCGCCAAGAGCGCCCTCGACACCGCCCTGCCGGTCGTCGGCACCCAGCTCGCCGACGCCGAACGGCGCACCGACGCCCGCGCGGGAGGGTCCGTCGACCTCATCCTGGGCGACGGGTTCAAGGCCCTGACGGACAAGCCGGCCGCGGACAAGGCCCTGGCGGCGCTGACCGCCCCGGCCGCGTCATCGTCGCCGTCACCGGGCAAGGACGGCAAGAAGAGCTGCTGAGCCGCAGGCTGCGGGGCCGGCCCCGGACACCCGGCGGAACGTGCCCACCCGGCTGCCGCCGACGAACCCCTGCGGGCCCGGCGGGGTGCTACTCCGCCGCCCCGTACAGCCGGTCCCCCGCGTCGCCGAGTCCCGGCACGATGTAGCCCAGCTCGTTGAGGTGGTCGTCGACGGCGGCCGTGACCACCGTGACCGGCGTACCCGCCAGTTCGCGCTCCATCACCTCGACGCCCTCCGGGGCGGCGAGCAGCACCACGGCCGTCACATCGCGCGCCCCGCGCCTGATCAGCTCCCGGATCGCCGCCACCAGGGTGCCGCCGGTCGCGAGCATCGGGTCCAGGACGTACACCTGGCGCCCCGACAGATCCTCCGGCATGCGCGTCGCGTACGTGGAGGCCTCGAGCGTCTCCTCGTTGCGGATCATGCCCAGGAAGCCCACCTCGGCGGTCGGCAGCAGCCGGACCATGCCGTCGAGCATGCCGAGACCGGCCCGCAGGATCGGCACGACCAGCGGGCGGGGGCGGGACAGCTTGACGCCGGTGGTGGCGGCGACCGGGGTCTCGATGTCGATCTGCTCGGTGCGCACGTCCCGCGTGGCCTCGTAGGCGAGCAGGGTGACGAGCTCGTCGGCCAGCCGACGGAAGGTCGCGGAGTCGGTGCGGCGGTCGCGCAACGTGGTGAGCTTGTGGGCGACCAGGGGGTGGTCGACGACGTGGAGACGCATGCCCCTAACAGTAACCGGGCTTCTCCCGGCCCCCGCGCGGCGTACGGCCACGGCCCCGCCGCCCGGCCCCGGCTCGTCCGCGGAGCGCTCCCGCCCGCCGTCCCACCCTGGTATCGAAGGCATCGAACCCCCCATCAGGGGGAAAGTGGGAAGAACGGAACTGGGGTGGTGAGCCAATGCCCGACCGGGAATCCCCCGAGGAGCCCGAAGCGCAGGAGCCGGACGCCGAGCGCAGACGGCGCCGGGCCCTGTTCCTGCGCGAACTCGCGGAGGCCCGGGAGCTGCGCGACCGCGTCCAGCCCCGCCGCGCCAAGGCCGCGCGCCTACGTCACGCCCTGCGTATGCGTACCTTCCGCTGGTAGCGACGCGGCCGCCTTGGGGGTGGCCGTGCGGTCACACCGCCCCGGGCCGCGTACGATCCGCTGGTGGCGGCAATGAGTGCGCTGGCGAGTGGTCCGCTTCGGCCGGGGTGTTCGATCGGAGCATCCGCGATCGAAACGGCCAGACACAGGGGGTCGAAGACATCCCCTGAACGCCTTGTTTCTGCCACGATTCCGAGTGGGTGGGGCTCGGAGAGAACACTCCCCGCCCACAACAACCTCCGCCGGGGGGAACCCCAACCGGCACGCCTATGACCAGTGGGAGAGTCACGGTGTACTTCGCCGCACTGCTCGCGCGCACCGAAGACGGGTGGGAAGCGAGCGACACAGAGCTCGACGATGTGGAGACCCTGTCGGATCTGACCGACCTGGCCCGCGACGCCTCGGTCGACGAGGACACGGTGCTCGTACTCATCGAGCAGGAGGACGCGTGGTTCGGCGTCGTCCGCGTGGACGGCGAGGAGGACCCTCGTATCTACGTCTCGGACGCCTCCGCCGCCGCCCGTAGCTCGTACGGCGAGATCCTGCTCACCGACGAACTGCTCGGAAGGGAGCCCGGCGACGACGCCGACCTGGACTCCCTCGACCTCGACGGCACGGAGGACGGTGAGCCCGAGGACGACGAGGACGGAGCGGGCTCGGACACCGCCGTGCCGCACGGCCCCGTGGGCGACAGCGAGATCCTCGACGACCTCGGCGTCGGCGAGAAGGAGCTGCGCATCCTGGACGCCGAGGACGCGCTCAGTTCGATCGCCGAGGCCCTGGGTGCCTCGGAGGTCCTGGAGACCGTCCGCTAGGAGCCCGGGTGACCGAGGACGGGACGCCGGCCCCCGATCCGGTGCGCGACCGGTGGCGGGCCGCGATGCGGCTCGCCCTGGACGAGGCCGGCCAGGCCGTCCGCAGTGGTGACGTGCCCGTTGGTGCCGTCGTGCTGTCCGCGGACGGCTCGGTACTCGCCGCCGGTCACAACGAACGCGAGGCGACGGGCGATCCGACGGCCCATGCGGAGATCCTCGCGCTCCGCCGGGCCGCGCGCGCGCTCGGCGAGTGGCGGCTGTCCGGCTGCACGCTCGTCGTCACACTGGAGCCCTGCACGATGTGCGCGGGCGCGCTGCAGCAGTCCCGGGTGGACCGGCTGGTCTACGGCGCCCGCGACGACAAGGCCGGCGCGGCCGGGTCGCTGTGGGACCTGGTGCGCGACCGGCGCCTCAACCACCGACCCGAGGTCATCGACGGCGTGCTCGCCGACCGGTGCGCACAACTTCTGACGGACTTCTTCCGGGCCCGCTGAGGTCCCGGCCCGGGCGATACCCGGAAACGGATTTCAGACCACGGCCCGCTGTGGGGTAGGGTCTCCCTCGGTAGCGTGTCCGAGCGGCCGAAGGAGCTCGCCTCGAAAGCGAGTGTGGCGCAAGTCACCGAGGGTTCAAATCCCTCCGCTACCGCAGATACACGAGGGGCCCGGTCCGTTTGGACCGGGCCCCTCGTGCTGCTCCGTCTCGTTTTCCGTCTCCGTCGGGGCGTGGGACGGCGCCATCCTGTTGGCCCCGTCCACCCGTACGGGGCCCTTCGTGCGTCCGGAAGCCGGGGGGCGCGGACGGGGAGCACGCGGGAGAAGTCCGGGTGAGGACCTGATGCAATTCGTGATCTTTTGCGGGTGCCGAACACCCGGCCGGGATACACTCACCGGCGGCGAACGGGCCCGCGAGGCGCAGCAGACGGGGGAGGCCGCGGTGGCGGTACAGGGAAAGAAGATCGCGCTGTACGCGCTCGTGGTCTTCGTGCTCTACGTGGTCATCACCGACCCCGCCAAGGCCGCCGACTATGTCCAGATAGGGTTCGAGGGCATCTCCAGTGCCGCCAAGGCCATCGGCCACTTCATGTCCTGGATCGCCGCCGGAGCCAAGTGAGGCTCCGGCCGGCCGGGCGGCCACCGTCACACCCCTGGGAGCGCCCGTGATCCGCCATCTGGTCCTCTTCAAGCTCAACGAGGGCGTCCGGCGCGACGAGCCGCGCGTCGTGGAGGGGGTGCGCGCCTTCGAGGCCCTCGGCGACCAGATCGACGAGCTGCGCTTCTGGGAGTGTGCCTGGAACATCACCGACCGGCCCATCGCCTACGACTTCGCGATCAACTCGGCGCTCGACGACACGGACGCGCTGCGGCGCTACCTGGAGCACCCGGCACACCAGGCGGGCGTCGCGCTGTGGCGCGAGTTCGCCACATGGGTGATCGCCGACTACGAAATCTGAGCGACACCCCCCGCGGAGCCCTCCACCGGAACGGTGGGGGGCTCTCCTGTGTCGTATGCCCCAACTCTCCCTCAACACGGCGTTATGCGGTGCTTGCACACAGTGTCCATTTCTTGTGATGCTATGACCGCTTTTGACGGTGCGTTGACGGATGAAGAGGTGGCGTTGACCGTGTCGGCCAGTACTGCGCCGCCTCAGGACGAGGCTCCGAGCCCGAGTCCTGGCCCGCACCGGACACCCGCCACGGCTCCCGCACGGTCCCAGGAATCCGACTCCGCCCCTTCCGCCGCCCAGCCACCCGACAGCACCCCCTCCCCGCCCCAGCCACCCGACAGCGACCCTTCCGCTCCCCCGGACCCCGAGGACGCCGCCTCGGCGACCACCCCCCAAAAGCGCCGCGGCGCCGACACCCGCGCCCTCACCCAGGTGCTCTTCGCCCAGCTCAAGGACTTGGAGCCGGGCACGCCGGAGCACCACCGCGTACGCGGGGCGCTCATCGAGGCGAACCTCCCTCTCGTGCGCTACGCCGCCGCCCGCTTCCGCTCCCGCAACGAGCCCATGGAGGACGTCGTCCAGGTCGGCACCATCGGCCTGATCAACGCCATCGACCGCTTCGATCCCGACCGGGGCGTGCAGTTCCCGACCTTCGCGATGCCGACCGTCGTCGGTGAGATCAAGCGCTACTTCCGCGACAACGTCCGCACGGTCCACGTCCCGCGCCGGCTGCACGAGCTGTGGGTGCAGGTCAACAGCGCCACCGAGGACCTCACCACGACGCACGGGCGCTCCCCGACCACCGCCGAGATCGCCGAGCGGCTGCGCATCTCCGAGGAGGAGGTGGCGGCCTGTATCGAGGCGGGGCGCTCGTACCACGCCACCTCGCTGGAAGCCGCCCAGGAGGGCGACGGACTGCCGGGCCTCCTCGACCGGCTCGGCTACGAGGACCCGGCGCTCGACGGGGTCGAGCACCGCGACCTCGTACGGCATCTGCTCGTCCAGTTGCCGGAGCGCGAGCAGCGGATCCTGCTGCTGCGCTACTACAGCAATCTGACCCAGTCGCAGATCAGTGCCGAACTGGGTGTCTCGCAGATGCATGTGTCAAGACTCCTCGCCAGGAGCTTCGCACGGCTGAGATCCGCAAACAGGATCGACGCCTAACTCACGCGCGCGAATCACCGGGAAGGGTTCTTCCCGGCAGTTCTTTGCCAAAAGACCATCAGAACCCCTCCTACCAGGGCGTTTTCACCTCCCACATGTCGACATGTCGCTACAGCGTGTTGCCGACATGTGACATTCTTCCGGGAGCGCGTTTGCCGCAGCCTCGTGCCCGGTATTCAGGTGGAGGCTGCGTTCCTTACGACGGGAGCGTCCGCCGCGACCGTCTCGCGACCCAAAGGGGGTGGCATGTCCGCAGACCAGGGCAGCTCGAAGGTGCTCACGCTCATGCAGAGCGACTCCGCGCCCGACGTGCTCCAGGACCTTCAGGCCCCTCAGGACCTCCCGGGTGCCGAGATCCTCCCGGCTCCTCAGGCACCGGACCTTCCGTCCACGGAGGCCATCGACACCCGCACCCTGTCCCGCTCCCTCTTCCTGCGGCTCGCCACCCTCGACGACAACAGCCCGGAACGCGCCTACGTCCGGGACACCCTCATCGAGCTGAACCTGCCCCTCGTGCGCTACGCGGCCGCCCGCTTCCGCAGCCGCAACGAGCCGATGGAGGACATCGTCCAGGTCGGCACGATCGGGCTGATCAAGGCGATCGACCGGTTCGACTGCGAACGGGGCGTGGAGTTCCCGACGTTCGCGATGCCGACGGTCGTCGGCGAGATCAAGCGGTTCTTCCGGGACACCTCGTGGTCGGTGCGGGTGCCGCGCCGCCTCCAGGAGCTGCGCCTGGCCCTCACCAAGGCCAGCGACGAGCTGGCGCAGAAGCTGGACCGCTCGCCGACGGTCACCGAACTCGCCTCCGTGCTCGGGGTGTCGGAGGAGGACGTGGTCGACGGCCTCGCCGTCGGCAACGCGTACACGGCGTCGTCGCTGGACTCGCCGGCCCCCGAGGACGACGGCGGCGAGGGCTCGCTCGCGGACCGTCTCGGCTACGAGGACACGGCGCTGGAGGGCGTGGAGTACCGCGAGTCCCTCAAGCCGCTGCTGGCCAAACTCCCGCCCCGTGAGCGGCGGATCATCATGCTGCGCTTCTTCGCGAACATGACGCAGTCGCAGATCGGCGAGGAGGTCGGCATCTCGCAGATGCACGTCTCCCGGCTGCTCACGCGCACGCTGGCGCAGCTGCGGGAAGGCCTGATCTCGGACTAGGCACGACGCCGAGAGGTCGGCGCAGGGCGGCGCTCGTCGCGAGACGCCGCTTCGTGCGAGCCGGCCGTGAGGAGCGTCGAGGTGCCGTGACGGGTGCCTCGGCGGCTCGTGCGGGTTCGCTGCCGTCCCTCGTCGTCCGGTGCTGCCGTCGTGCGCCGAGCCGGCTCTTGCGCATCCGGTTCCGAGTGGCGCCCGCACCTCCAACGCCCGGCTCGCGCCGATCGGTTCGAGAACAGGCCGCACCGGGCAGGCGCGCCGGTCCACGGCGTTCTCGACGACCGGGCGTCACCGAGTACGGCCGTATGAGCGCGGGTTCGCCTTCGGGCGACGGCAAACACCCGGCAGATGACGCCCGTTGGGCGCGTCGCGAAGCCCGCGCGAGCACGCGGGCAGACGACGGCGGAGACAAAGCGGTGGGAGGAGGCGGCCGGCCCCTTCCGGAGTCCGGCTGCCGAGCGGTTACTTCAGTGCGAGCCAGGCGACCGCGGCGACGATCACCACGGCGGCGACGACACCGATGATCAGGCCGATGCGCGGCCCTGCCGGAGCGGACGCCTGCTGCCTGCCCTGCGGCTCCTCGTCGACGAACGCGCGGAACATCTGCGTGCTGCCGGCGGGGTCGTGGTGGCCCTGGGGGCCCGGGGTGTTAGCCATGGCCCGAGACCCTAGCGAATCCGCGGGTGCCGCCCAAGTGGGGGGATCCGCTCTCCCGCCCGGTTCCGCCGGAACAGCCCGGTCCGCACCCCGGCGAACCTCCGGCCGCCCCGCCTCCCACCTCATCGTTCACATGCGCCAATATTTGCCTTTGCCAAGTTTTTGCTCCTGACGTCACTGATTCATTTGCCTGCAGCAACCAATCTCCCTAAAGTTGCTCCAGGCAACGAATTGACGGGAGGTGCCATGGCCGAGCGACCCCAGTACGAAGAGCTGGCGCGTCAGCTCAGCGCCATCGGTGCCGTGAAGAGGGACATGGGGCGGATCCTGCCGCCCGACTGCCCGGGCGGCTCCGCCGCCGTGCTGACACTGCTCGGCCGTCAAGGCGACATGCGCATGAGCAAGCTCGCGGAGCTGCTTGCCGTGGACATGTCGGTCACCAGCCGCCATGTCGCACACGTCGCGGAGCGCGGCTGGATCGAGCGCTCCCCCGACCCCGCGGACAAACGCTCCCGCATCCTGCGCCTGACGGAACCCGGCCGGGCCCAGCTCGACGAGCTGTCCCGGCGCAGCACCGAACTGCTGGCCGAGCGGCTCGCCGACTGGTCGGACGACGACATCGGCCTGCTCACCCAGCTGATGACACGGCTGCGGGAGAGCTTCGGCGACTGCCGCTCCGCACCCCGGCTCGCGCACTCCGCCCCCGCGGCGGAATCCGTTGCCGACCGGACCACCCGTACACCCGCATGAGGAACGTAAGAAAAGGAAGTCCATGGCAACGACCACACCAGCCGGTGTGCGGGCTCACGCCAAGCACGGGGGAGGCTCCCCGGACGGCGCTCCGATGACACACCGGCAGATCATGGAGGCCCTGTCCGGGCTCCTGCTCGGCATGTTCGTGGCGATCCTGTCGTCCACGATCGTCTCCAACGCCCTGCCGCACATCATCGGCGACCTCGGCGGCGGCCAGTCCGCCTACACCTGGGTCGTCACCGCGTCACTGCTGGCCATGACCGCGACCACCCCGCTGTGGGGCAAGCTCGCGGACCTCTACAGCAAGAAGGCACTCGTCCAGATAGCCCTGGTCATCTATGTCCTGGGCTCGATGGCCGCGGGCCTGTCGCAGAACCCCGGCACGCTCATCGCCTGCCGTGTCGTCCAGGGCATCGGCGTCGGCGGTCTGTCCGCGCTGGCGCAGATCGTCATGGCGGCGATGATCTCCCCGCGTGAGCGCGGCCGTTACTCGGGCTACCTCGGCGCCACCTTCGCCGTCGCCACCGTCGGCGGCCCGCTGATCGGCGGCGTCATCACCGACACCTCCTGGCTCGGCTGGCGCTGGTGCTTCTACGTCGGCGTGCCCTTCGCGGTGATCGCGCTGATCGTGCTGCAGAAGACCCTGCACCTGCCCGTGGTGAAGCGGGACGTCAAGGTCGACTGGGCCGGCGCGCTGTTCATCTCCGCCGCCGTCTCCCTGCTGCTGGTCTGGGTCACCTTCGCCGGTGACAAGTACGACTGGCTGTCGTGGCAGACGTACACCATGGTCGCGGGCTCCATCGTCCTCGGCGCGGTCTTCGTCTTCATCGAGACCAAGGCCGCCGAGCCGATCATCCCGCTGCGGCTGTTCCGCAACCGCACCATCACCCTGTCGTCGCTCGCCTCGCTCTTCGTGGGTGTCGCGATGTTCACCGGCACGGTGTTCTTCGCCCAGTACTTCCAGCTCGCCCGCGACAAGTCCCCGACGATGTCCGGTGTGCTGACCATCCCGATGATCGGCGGCCTGTTCGTCTCCTCCACCGTCTCCGGCCAGATCATCACCAGGACCGGCAAGTGGAAGGCCTGGCTGGTCAGCGGTGGCGTGCTCATCACGGCCGGGCTGGGCCTGCTCGGCACCCTCCGCTACGACACGGACTACTGGAAGACCGCCGTCTTCATGGCGCTGATGGGCCTCGGCATCGGCATGATGATGCAGAACCTGGTGCTGTCCACGCAGAACCAGGTGGCACCGACCGACCTCGGCTCGGCCAGCTCCACGGTGACCTTCTTCCGGTCCCTCGGCGGTGCGATCGGCGTCTCCGCGCTCGGCGCGTTCATGGCCCACCGGATCACCCACTACTTCACGGACGGCCTCGCCGACCTCAGCCCGAAGTACGCGAGGCTGGCGGCCAGTTCGGGCTCCGACGGCGCCATCCCGGACCTGGCGAAGATGCCCCGGCCGCTGCGCACCCTCATGGAGAGCTCGTACGGCCACGCCATCGGTGACGTCTTCCTGATCGCCGCGTGCCTGGCGTTCCTCGCCTTCGTGATCACGCTGTTCATCAAGGAGGTCCCGCTGCGGACCCAGGGCGGCCTGGCGCAGGCCGCGGCGGCCGAGACCGAGGCCGACCAGGCCCCGGCGGCCACCGAGACCGCCACCGCCGGGATCGCCGCTCCGGCCGAGGAGAAGGTTCCCAGCTGGGCCGTGGCGAGCACGGAAACCCCGTCCGGCGGCACGGCCACGGCCACGCAGCAGCGGCACGCGGCCGTCGCCACCCTCGCCGCACCCGGCGAGTCCACGCCGTCCGGCGGCACCCCGGTGCGCGGTTTCGTCCGCGGCGCCGAGAGCGCCCCGGTCCCGCAGGCCGCCGTCACGCTGATCTCCCTCGGGGGACGCCAGCTGGGCCGGGCGGTCGCGGGGGCCGACGGCTCCTACGCCGTGGACGCGCCGGGCACGGGCTCGTACGTCCTGATCGCCTCCGCCGACGGCTACCAGCCGCAGGCGTCCACGATCGTGGTGAACGACGAGCCGGTGGCGTACGACATCCTGCTCAGCGGCACCAGCGGCCTGACCGGTGTCGTCCGGGCCGCCGAGACCACGCTGCCGGTCAAGGACGCCATGGTGATCGTCACGGACGTCCGCGGTGATCTGCTGGCCACCGCCACCACCGGCGAGCAGGGCGACTTCTCCTTCGCCGAGCTGGTGCCGGGCTCCGTCACCGTCGCGGTGAACGCCCTCGGCTTCCGGCCGCGGGCCCTGCCCGTCGAGGTGGGCGGCACCGGGGTCACCCGGATCGAGGTCGACCTCGACTCCGGCGCCCGGATCCAGGGTGTCGTACGGGCCCCGCACGGCCCCCTCGCGGACGCGCGGGTGACCCTGGTGGACGCGGCGGGCAACGTGGTCGGCACGGCCACGACCGGCACGGACGGCGCGTACGCCTTCACCGACCTGAACGGCGGCGAGTACACCGTCATCGCGACCGGCTACCCGCCGGCCGCCACGGCGGTGAACGTGAGCGGCCGCGGCGTCGACGACCACGACATCGAACTCGCCCACCCGGGCGAGTAGGCCGGACCCCGGCCCGTGGGGGGCGCGCTCTGAGCGGAGGTGCGCCCCCACGGGCCGGATTTTTTTGAGCCTTCTACGGGGATATTCAAGGATTTAGAGGGAGACCACACGATGGCACTGACCGCACGGATCCGTACGCGGGACGGCTGGGCCGTGTCGCACGCGGTCGTCACCGTGACCGACATGACCGGTTCGCAGGTGCTGCGCGCCGAGGCCGACGCGGAGGGGGCCGTCCGGGACACGACCGCACTGGCACCGGGCGCGTACACGGTGATCGTGACCGCGGTCGGGTACGCGCCCGCCGCCTCCACCGCGATCGTCACCGCGAGCGGCCGGGCCGAGATCGGCACCGTGACGCTGGCCCGGCAGGGCGGCGCCGAACTGCCCCCGCCCGGGCCGTGGACCATCGACCCGGCGCACTCCTCGGTGGGCGCGGTCGCCCAGCACCTGGGCATCTCCAGCGTGCACGGCCGGTTCACCGAGTTCTCCGGGCGTATCGAGATCGCCCCGGACGAGGTGCAGAAGTCCCGCGTCGAGGCGGTCATCAGCACCGCGTCCATCGACACGGGCAACGGCATGCGCGACACCCATCTGCGGTCGGCCGACTTCCTGGACGTCGAGACCTATCCGCAGATCACCTACCGCTCGACCGGCCTGACGCCCGCGGGCTCCGACCGCTGGACGGTCCACGGTGAGCTGGGCATGCGCGGCATCGTCCGCCCGGTCGACCTGAACCTCGCCTACCTCGGCACCGGCGCCGACCCGTGGGGCGGCACCCGTGCGGCCTTCCGCGCCACGACGGAACTGCGCCGCGAGGACTTCGCGATGAACTACAACCAGGTCCTCCAGGCGGGCATCGCCGCGATCGGCACGACGCTGCGGGTGGAGCTGGACATCCAGGCGGTGCAGGGCGAGTCACTCCCGCAGGCGTAGGCACAGCGGGGTCAGCCCCTCCGGCCCGGTGAACGCCTAGGCTTGCGTCCCATGGCACCGAACATCGCGACGAACACCGCCGTATCGCGGGACGAGCTGCTGGACTTCGTCCGCCCCCGGCACCGTGCGATCCTGCTGACGCGGCGCGCCGACGGAAGCCCCCAGGGGTCGCCGCTGGCCTGCGGGGTCGACGGCTCGGGACGCATCGTGGTCTCCACGTACCCGGAGCGGGCCAAGACGCGCAACGCCAAGCGGGACGAGCGGGTCAGCCTGATCGTGCTCAGCGACGACTGGGACGGGCCGTGGGTCCAGATCGACGGCACCGCCGAGGTCATCGACGCGCCGGACTCCGTCGAGCCGCTCGTGGAGTACTACCGCACCATCGCGGGCGAGCACCCTGACTGGGACGAGTACCGCGAGGCCATGGTCAGACAGGGCAAGTCGATCATCCGGATCACCCCGGTGCGGTGGGGCCCGGTGGCGACCGGCGGCTTCCCCGCCCGCCTCGCGCCCCCGCAGGCCTGACCGCAGGGGCCCGCGCCCGTCATCCCCGGGTCTTCCGTTCCGTCGCCGCGCACAGCGGTGGGCCGGGCACCTGCCCGGCCCACCGCCCGGAGGCCGACCGTCACCTCGCGGGGACCGGTCGTCAGCCGCCGGTCTTCCGCGTGAGGTCGTAGAAGGTGGCCGAACCGACCGTCACCTTCGTGAAGTTCTTCTCGACCCACGCGCTGATCTGCGAGGAGTCGTCGGAGCCGCCGGCACTGCCGCCCCGGCCGCCGAAGCCGCCGCCGGAGATGAAGTAGTGGATCCTGCCCTGCGCCACGTCCTTCTGGAACTGGGCGAGCGTCGGGGACGGGTCGCTGCCGTTGAAGCCGCCGACCGCCATCACCGGGTCGCCGGTGGCGAGTTGGTAGCTCGCGGCGTTCTGGGAGCCGACGGACGCGGCGACCCAGGTGTAGTTCCCGGCGTCCTTCTGCAGCAGCTCCTTGGCCGCGGAGTCGACCCGGGCGCCGCCCAGCAGGCCGCCCATGCCGCCGCCCATGCCGCCCTCGCCCATCCGGCCGCCGCCGGGGAAGCCGTTGCCCGGCTGCTGACGCTGGTTCCAGCCGTTCTGGCCCGGCATGCCGCCGCCGGGGAGACCGCCCATGCCGCCGGCACCTCCGCCGGCCCCGTTTCCGCCCGGGAAGCCGTTGCCCGAAGGGCCGTTCCGGGTGGTGCCGTTGCCGTTCTGCCCGCTCCCGCCCGGCAGGCCGCCGCCGAAGCGGCCGCGCATACCGCCACCGCCGAAGCCGCCGCGGCCTCCCATCCTGCTCGCTCCCGCCGGACCGGCCGTCACGATCGAACCGGTGTGGCCCTCGTTCACCGTGGTCAGGGTGTACGCGGTCGGGCCCGCGAGAGAGGCCGTCACACTCACGCCCACCGCCGCGAGGACGAGCCGTCGCCCGAGCCGGGCCACGAAGATCAGGCCGAGGGCGCCGGCCAGACCGCCGAGGAGAACCAGCCACCTCAGCCAGGGCAGGTAGTCCGGCGTGCGGTTGAGGAGCACATATCCCCAGGCCGCGGTCGCCGTGGCGGTGGCCGCGAGCGTGAGCGACGCCCACGTCTTCGACCGCTCCTCCCACAGGACCGTGACGCCCATGCCGACCAGGGCGGCGAGATAGGGGGCCAGGGCCACCGTGTAGTACTGGTGGAAGATGCCGGCCATGTAGCTGAAGACGGCCGCGGTCATCAGCAGCGAACCGCCCCAGACGAGGAACGCGCTGCGGGTCAGGTCCGTGCGCCGCGTCTTCCTCGTCAGCACGAGGCCCGCGACGAACAGGATCAGCGCGGCCGGCAGCAGCCAGGAGATCTGGGAGCCGATCTCGGAGTTGAACATCCGGTTCCAGCCCGTGGTGCCCCACTGGCCGCCGTTGCCGCCGCCCATGCCGCCGACACTGCCGGTCTCCTCGCCGTTGATGCGGCCGAGGCCGTTGTAACCGAAGGTCAGCTCCAGGAACGAGTTGTGCTGCGAGCCGCCGATGTACGGGCGCGAGGACGCGGGCCACAGCTCCACGATCGCGACCCACCAGCCGCCGGAGACGACCAGGGCGACCGTCGCGAGACCGAGCTGGACCAGCCTCTTCCTGAGCTTCACGGGCGCGCAGACCCCGTACACGACCGCCAGGGCGGGCAGGATCAGAAAGGCCTGCAGGGTCTTCGTCAGGAAGGCGAAGCCGACCGCCACCCCCGCCCACACCAGCCACTTGGTGCGGCCGTCCTCCAGGCCCCTAAGGACCAGGTAGACGGTGAGCGCCATCAGCAGGGCGAGCAGTGCGTCCGGGTTGTTGAACCGGAACATCAGCGCCGCGACCGGGGTGAGCGCGAGCACGGCGCCCGCGATCAGGCCGGCCGCGGGGCTGAACCGGCGCCGGACGGCCGCGTACACCACGGCGACCGTGAGGGCGCCCATGACGACCTCGGGGACGAGGATCGCCCAGGAGTTCAGGCCGAAGATCCGCACCGACAGGGCCATCGGCCAGAGCGAGGCCGGGGGCTTGTCGACGGTGATCGCGTTGCCCGCGTCCAGCGAGCCGAAGAAGAACGCCTTCCACGACCTGCTGCCGGCCTGGACCGCGGCCGAGTAGAAGGAGTTGGCGTAGCCCGAGGCGCTCAGGTCGTACAGGTACAGCAGTCCGGTGGCGAGCAGCAGAGCGAGGAACGCGGGGCGGACCCAGCGCGGGTCCTCGGGCCGGCCGCGCCGGAATCGGCGCGCGAGCGGCTGCCGGGGCTCACCGGCACCGGGGGCCGGCGCTGAGGGTGCGGGAGCCGTGGGGGGTGGTCCCCAGGGCCGTGGACCCGCGCCCTCGTGGTGGGCCGGCTGCTCGTACTGGGTGGTCATCGGTAGTCCCTGGGGTCGGTGTCCTGCGGACGCACCGGCTGCACCGGCATGGTCGCGTCCCTCCGGGTGGTGGGGTCCGCGTCGCCATCGGCGCGGACCCGGGTGGGGTCGTACGAGGACTGCGGCGCCGCGGGGCGCTGGGGCAGCGGGGGGTGCGGCTGCTGGGGAGGCTGCTCGAACTGCTGCTGCCCGGACGGGCCGTGGGCGGCGAAGGACCGGGCAGAGATCCGGCCGTCGTCGCACCGGTCCGGGAAGACCCAGGCCCGGAAGAGCAGGAACCGCAGCACGGTCGCCGCGAGGTTGGCGACGATCAGCACCGCCAGTTCCGTGGAGTGCGCGGGGTCGCCGGCCGCCGCGTTCAGGGCGGCGAGGGAGCCGCTGGTGAGGGCGAGGCCGATACCGAAGACGACCAGGCCCTGCGCCTGGTGCCGGACGGCGTCGCCCCGGCCGCGCACCCCGAAGGTGAGCCGGCGGTTGGCCGCCGTGTTGGCGACCGCCGAGACCAGCAGGGCCAGCGCGTTGGCGATCTGCGCGCCCGAGAACTGCCGGAAGAGGCTGTAGAGCACCAGGTAGAAGAGGGTGGACAGGCCGCCGACCACACAGAAGCCGACGAGCTGACGGGCCAGGCCCCGCGGCACGTCCTGGATGTCCCGGTCGCGCGGGTCGTCGCCGAACGGCCGGGCGAGCCGGTCCAGCGGCAGCGAGCCGGTGGCCAGCGCCTTGCCGATCCGCCACACACCCTTGAGGTCGTCGGCCGCCGTCCGCACGATGTGCACGGTCGAGTCGGGGTCGTCGACCCAGTCGACCGGGACCTCGTGGATCCGCAGACCGGCGCGCTCGGCGAGAACCAGCAGCTCGGTGTCGAAGAACCAGCCGGTGTCCTCCACCAACGGCAGCAGCGCCTGGGCCACATCACGGCGGATCGCCTTGAAGCCGCACTGGGCGTCCGAGAACCGGGCCTGCAGCGAACCGCGCAGGATGAGGTTGTAGGCGCGGCTGATGAACTCCCGCCGGGGACCGCGCACGACCCGGGAGGTGCGGGCCAGCCGGGAACCGATCGCCAGGTCGGAGTGGCCCGAGATCAGCGGCGCCACCAGGGGCAGCAGCGCGTTGAGGTCGGTCGAGAGGTCCACGTCCATATAGGCGAGGATCGGGGCGTCCGAGGCCGACCAGACGGTCCGCAGGGCACGGCCGCGGCCCTTCTGCTCCAGCCGGACCGCCCTCACCTCCGTGACCTGCGCCTCCAGCCGCGCGGCCACCTCGGGGGTGGTGTCCGTGGACGCGTTGTCCGCGATCGTGATGCGGAAGGCGTACGGGAACGTGCGCCGGAGGTGCTCGAGGAGCCTGAGCACACACGGCTGGAGGTCCTTCTCCTCGTTGTAGACGGGGATCACTACGTCCAGGACCGGCGTACCGGCCCCGGCGGCCGGGAGGTGCTCCCGGGCCGGCAGGGTGCCGGGAGAAGAGCCGGGAGAAGAATCGGTTCGCATGGAACCGACTCTTCTCAAGCGTCCTGTCGTACCCGTGTGGTGGCGCTGTGGTGTGCCTGTGAGTGCGGCTGCCCGTTCGTCTCGGGAGCGGGCGAGGGCACGTACGGCGTGAGCGCGGGCACCCGCACGGTGAACACCGTCCGTCCCGGCACGCTGTCGACGGTCACCGCGCCGCTGTGCGCGGTCGCCACGGCCTGCACGATGGCGAGCCCGAGCCCGGTGGAGCCGGTGGCCCGGGAGCGCGCCGAGTCGCCGCGCGCGAACCGTTCGAAGACATGCGGCAGCAAGCCGGGCGGAATGCCCTGGCCGTCGTCCTCGACGTCCACGCACAGCCAGGGCCCCCGCCGCTCGACGCGAGCGGTGACGGTCGTGCCGGGCGGGGTGTGGGTGCGGGCGTTGGCGAGCAGGTTGACGAGCACCTGCTGGAGGCGGGCGGCGTCCGCCAGGACGAGTGCGGGCTCGTCCGGCAGCTCGAGCCGCCAGTTGTGGTCCCGTCCGGCCGCGCGCGCGTCGCTGACGGCGTCCACGACGAGCGGGACGAGGTCGGTCCGCTCGAACTGGAGCGGACGGCCCGCGTCCAGCCGGGCGAGCAGCAGCAGGTCCTCCACGAGGAGGGTCATGCGCCCGGCCTCGGACTCGATCCTTGCGAGGGCGTGCCGGGTGTCGGGCCCCATCTCCTCGCGGCCTCGCCTGGTCAGCTCGGCGTATCCGCGGATGGAGGCGAGCGGCGTGCGCAGTTCGTGGCTGGCGTCGGCGACGAACTGCCGTACCCGCATCTCGCTCTGCTGCCGTGCGTGCAGGGCGCCGTGGACGTGGTCCAGCATCCGGTTGAGCGCGGCCCCGACCTGCCCGACCTCGGTGTGCGGATCGGTCTCGGACTCCGGCACCCGCTCCTTGAGGGTGACCTCGCCGGTGTGCAGCGGGAGTTCGGAGACCCGGGTGGCGGTCGCGGCCACCTTGCGCAGGGGCCGCAGGGCGAGCCCGACCAGCACGGATCCGGCGATCCCGGCGGCGACGAGACCGGCGGCGGTGACGCTGACCTCGACGACGATGAGCGTGTCGATGTTGTCGGTGACATCGGAGGTGGGCAGCCCGATGTAGTAGTTGCCGTGCGTGCCCTCCACATACATGACCCGGTACCCGCCCAGGTCCGGGATGTCGACGCTGTGCATGCCCTTCTTCGGCACGGCGGCGAGCGCGGCGGCCTGCGCGGCGCTGAGCCGGCTGGGGACCATGCCCCGGAAGCCGCCGTCGCTGCCGTTGTTCGACTTGGCGACGGCCGCCTCGACGATCCGGCCGCTCGTGTCGACCACGGCGGCGACCGTACCGGGCTGCGTCCCGCCCTTGGTGACGATGAAGTCGAGCTTGTCGTCCGTCGATTGGGCCTGGCCCGGGGAGTTCGGCAGGGACGCGGTGCCGGACGGCGGCTCCGAGCCGCCGACGGGGCCGGGCGGCCCTGCGCCGGGAATCCCCCGGGGCGGCCCGGCGGCACGCCGGCCGGCCTCGGTGACCTGTGCGTTCTTCTGCTGGTTCAGATGCTGGCTCAGCGCGATCGTCGTCACCGTGCCGATCACCGCGCACACCACGGCGATCAGCGTGACCGCCGAGACGACGAGCCGTGTCCGCAGCGTGCGCGGCTGTCGTACTCGCCCCTGCGTCCGCGGCCGTCGTCGGCGGTTCATGACACCGCGGGCTTGATCAGGTAACCGGCACCGCGCCGGGTGTGGATCATCGGCTCCCGGCCGGCGTCGATCTTGCGCCGCAGATACGAGATGTACAGCTCGACCACATTGGCCTGGCCGCCGAAGTCGTACGACCACACACGGTCGAGGATCTGCGCCTTGCTGAGCACACGCCGCGGGTTGCGCATCAGAAAGCGAAGCAGTTCGAACTCGGTCGCGGTCAGGTGGATGCTCTCCCCGGCCCGCCACACCTCATGGCTGTCCTCGTCCAGGGAGAGGTCACCGACGACCAGGACGGAGTCCGAGCGGCGGTCCGCGGCGCCGGAGCGCCGGATCAGCCCGCGCAGCCGGGCCACGACCTCCTCCAGGCTGAACGGCTTGGTGACGTAGTCGTCCCCGCCGGCGGTCAGACCGGCGATCCGCTCCTCCACGGCGTCCTTGGCGGTCAGGAAGAGCACGGGCACGTCGGGCAGTTCGCGACGCAGCCGCCCCAGCACGCTCAGGCCGTCCATGTCCGGGAGCATCATGTCCAGGACGACGGCGTCGGGCCGGAACTCGCGCGCGGCCTGGATCGCGCCGTGCCCGTCCCCCGCGCTGCGGATCTGCCAGCCTTCGTAGCGCAGGGCCATGGACAGCAGTTCGGTGATCGACAGCTCGTCGTCCACCACCAGCACTCGGACGGGGCTCCCGTCCGGCCTCAGCAGTTCGGTGCGCCCCTGGGGCGAGGTCGTGGTCATGGTGGACACCTTGTCGGGGACCTCTGAGAGAGCCCTTTCACCCGTCTGTGATTTCCCTGAGAAACACACAGGCACCTCTCAGGAAACTCCTGGGAAGATCGCGACTTGGCCTGGTTCCGGGGGCCGGTGACCTCGCGCCGGGTCGCCGACAAGCGGGGGACGAGCACCCGTCACCGGGAAGCAGCTGTGACCGGACCGGGGATGAGCGGGCCTCACCGTCCACCCCTTTCTCGGCAACCCTTCTCTCAGAACAGCCCGTCCTGTACGCCCGTCTCCCCCATCTCCCTGACCGGCACGGTCAGTTCCCCGCCCGCGGCCCCCGCCAGCTCCCACCCGGTGATCAGCCGGGTATCGAGTACGACGACCCCGCGCCCGGTGGCCAGATGGAGATCGGGCCCGGCGGCGGCCAGCAGATCGCCGCTCACCACCCCGCCGGCGACCAGCTCGCTCACCACACCGTCCGCCCGCCGAAGCCCCTCCAGCCCGAACACCGCGCCGTGGTCGACGGCCCAGAACGGTGCCCGCTCCAGCGACTCCGGCCAGCCGGCGAGCTCCACCGCCCGCGCATGCAGCTCCGCCAGCTCGGCGGCCCGCACCCCGGCCGGCGGCAGCGCGGCCCGCACCGCGCGCTTGTCGGCGTACGGGATCCGGTCCGGCACCCCCAGCGCCGCCCGCAGCAGCTCCTCGGTGCGGCGCGCCGCCATCAGAGGCCCGTGCCCCAGCCAGCTGAAGGAGACGGCGCCCTGCTCCAGCAGCCGTGCCGGGCCGCGCTCGGCCGCGGTGATCCCGACCTTGACCATGCCGGGCCCGAACCAGGCCAGATACACCCGGTACGGCCGCGGATCATCGGCGACGGTGTCTGCGGCCACGGAGTGCGCCCGGTCGAGCCGCGCACACTCCTCGCACCGCGCGCCGGTGCTCCGCCCCGGGACCTCGGCCCGCACCGGGCACCCGTTCCCCCGCGCCCCCACGCAGGTCCGCACGCTCCCCGCCACGACCCCGAAGGCCACCCGCCTCCCCCGCTCCAGCCCACTGCGCCGCCCCCCTTCCCACCGCAGCGTCGGCCCGCCGTCGCCCCACGACAGCCCCGTACATCTCCACACCCGACTCATCACTACCGAGAGTAGGCGCCCCCACTGACAACGCCCCCGAACGCCGAAGGCCCCGGATCTCCTTCTGTTCCAGTGGTCGTCATGGCCCTGCCTCCGGGCGCCCGGTGCCGTGGCGCGCTTGTTGCTGCCACCGCGCCAGAAAACAACCGGGGCGCTGTCTCTCACTTGTGCAATGGATCAGTAAGTCGTGCATAAAATCTGCGTCGCGGGGGCAACGGCCGTACAACCTGCCGCATCCCTCGCCGATCTGATCGCGTGAGTCAGCCGACTCCACGATCACTTCTCCCTCCAGGGAAACACACATGCGCATACGTGCCACCGTGGCCGCCGTCTCCGGCGCCCTGGCGCTCTCCGCCCTCGCAGTCCCGGCCGCGCAGGCCGCCACCGACTCGGGCGCGCCGTACACGCTGAACGCAAGCTTCTCCAACGTCTCGATCGCCAAGTCGATCAAGGTCGGGACCACCAGCGAGGTCAGCGTCAAGTACACGTACACGCTGACGCACGGCTCCACCGTGAACATCGCCGCGAAGGACTTCTACACGGACGTCTTCCTTTACCACGGCACCTACAGCGACACGGCCCCCGAGCTGTACGGCGACAACCCGGCGACCTGCACCGCCACCTCGTCGACGACGGCCACCTGCACGGGCTCCATCGACATCTACCCGTCCGACGGCGACCTGAAGAACGCCTGGGCCGGCAGCTGGAGCGTGGCCGCCGAGGCCGTCGCCTTCAACGGCCAGGACCCGAACAACCCCGACATGAGCAAGGTCGGCTACAAGGATCAGAGCGGCCTCGGCACCACCCTGGTCCAGCGCAACTCCAAGCTGACGACCACCGTGAGCTCGACGTCCGTCTACAAGGGCAAGACCTTCACGGTGTCGGGCAAACTGACCCGCGCGGACTGGGAGCACCACACGTACAACAACCTCGGCGGTCAGCCCGTCAAGCTCCAGTTCCGCAAGGCGGGCACCAGCACCTACACCACCATCAAGACGGTGACCACCGACTCGTACGGCAACCTGAAGACCACCGCGACCGCGAACTCCAGCGGCTACTGGCGCTACAGCTTCGCCGGTATCACCACGACCCCGGCGGTCAGCGCCACGGGTGTCTACGTCGGCGTGAAGTGAGTCAGAGCGTCCGCCAGTAGGTCATGGACGCGTCGAAATGGACGGCACGACGGAGACGACTTGGATGATCACGGAGTTCCCTACGCTCTGTGACCAGATGGAGAGTTCGTGTTCGTCGTGCCTGCCTCGAACAGGGCCCGCAGCGGACGGACCCCGAGGCGGCACCGCTCGTGCCACAGAGCGGTGCCGATAACCCCCGGATCGGCAATGAGCCCTGGGCGGTGGTCAACCGGGCCCAGACCGCCTGGTAACCGCACTTCTCGAACAGCGCGGCGGCCAGCAGCAGGTGGACCACGACCCGGGCCGGCAGCTTCCGCAGCCGCTGCTGCACCGCCCCGCACTCGGCCGGCACCGCATCGACCAACTCGAACGGCGCGATCCGCGTCAACTCGCCCAGGCCTCCTGGGGCGAGGACACCCGCGGCTGCCGCGATCTTGCGGGGAATGACCGACTGACCCGACAGCGGAGCCTTCACCTCACCGCTGCGGTGAGGACCGCGCCAACCGTGAAGAGCGTCCCTGCACCCACGCCTACGGCTGCTCTGTGTGCGCCCAGGAGCTGGGGCCTGACAGTTTTGGCGACGTTCTGACACGCGGCCTGTTGACGCCGCGTTCCACACGGCGTTGGATCGTCTCCGCCCGCGCGGGTGTACGGGCAGAGGGCGGGGACGATGACCGAGGACGCCAGACCCGGGCTGATAAGGGTGGTGTACTTCCGGCAGACGTCCGCACTGATGATGGGCGCGGGCGCGGTGCTGTCCGAAGGGTTGCTGCTGGTCTTGATCGGTACGGCTCACCGGTTGGAGACCCTCCTGGTGGGAGCAGTTGCGGTGGCTCTTGTGTCCCTGGTGCTACTGCCGCTGCGCTTCCGTCTCCCCGCCCGGCTTCGCCGCACGTACGAGCATGCCGGGCGGATCGACAGCGCCGGAGAACAACCGCATACCGGCCAGGACGCGGCGCAGCGGCTGTCGCTACGGCGCACGGCCGGATTCGTGGGTGGATCGGTCTGCTGGATGATGCTCATCGGCCTGGCATCGCATCAGCTGATGCCGCCCCTCATGCTGATTCCGGTGGCCGTGGCCCAGTGGGCGCAGTCCCGGGCGACCGCGGAATGGGAGCGGGCGAACGGAGCAGACCTGTGGCAGACCGTGCCCGGGCTGCTGGGTGCCCGAGGCCCGGTGTTTCGTGTGCCGGCAGAGGGCGGTGTCTGAAGCCACGGCCTCAGGGACAAGGCTGCCACGCTGTCCGGCGGATCATGGAAAGCGTGCTGGGGGTCTGTACGGTCTTCGGTGTAACTCCCGATCATGGAAGTAATTCCTGATGAGCGACGTGACTGTCTCTGCTGAGGCGGTTGAAGACATCCGGCCGGCCGAGTTGCCGGCGGACCTGCTGGATGACCAGGTGATCGGGCAGTTGGTCGACCGAGCCCGCGCGAGCGGCCTGCAGCTGACCGGCGACGGCGGGCTGCTGCAGCGGCTGACCAAGCGCGTGCCGGAGTCCGCCCTGGAAGGCGAGATCACCGACCACCCCGGCTACGAGAAGCACGACCCGGCCGGTGCTGGCAGTGGGAGCAGCCGTAACGGGACCCGGTCCAAGACTGTTCTGACCGACGTGGGTCCGGTGGAGATCACACCCGGCACACGTGCAGCTCGCTCCTCGTCGCCCTGAAGGTGCACCCGAAGGTCGCGCAGCGAATCCTGCGGCACTCGCAGATCGCCATGACGATGGAGGTCTAGGCCGAAGCCAGCGAGGAAGAGGTGCGGGCCGCGCTCGGAAAGCTGTCCGATGCCATGGGTGGTGCCGGGACCGGCTGATCTCGGCCCGTTGCTGTACTTCGCTGCTGTACGCCCCTGAAACGCCGAAGGCCCCGGATTTCTCCGGGGCCTTCGACCTGTGTGCACTCGGCAGGATTCGAACCTGCAACCTTCTGATCCGTAGGATCGGGCAGGCTATGGGCGGGGGCCCCGCCTTCCTCCCGGCTGATCGCTGATGATCGCTGATGATCGCGATCAACGGTCTCTGTGTGCCGTCGTTGCCGTCAGGGTTGCCGTCAGCTCTGGCAGCCGCAGCCGCTTGCGGCCTTCGCCTCGGCGACGGTAGTCGATGGATCGGCGGCCTGCTCGCCGGACGTGCAACAGGCGGTCACGCCGCAGCAGGCGGCGGTTGCAGAGGAGCCGTTCACCTCGATCACACTGCTGGGCTTGACGGCGCGGACAACCGCGGAGTGCATACCGTCGGCAACCGGATGGGTGGAAGTGATCTCGACCTCCGTGAAGCCGGCGTCCTCCAGTCCCTGGCGGTATTCGGCGAACGACAGGGCACCGGCGATGCAGCCGACGTAGTCACCGCGCTCGGCTCGCTGCTCGGGTGTGAGGCTGTCTTCGGCGACGACGTCGGAGACGCCGATGCGACCGCCAGGCTTGAGGACGCGGAAGGTCTCGGCGAACACGGCGGGCTTGTCGACGGACAGGTTGATCACACAGTTCGAGATCACCACGTCGATGGTGTTCGCGGGCAGCGGGATGGACTCGATGGTGCCCTTCAGGAACTCGACGTTCGTCGCGCCCGCCTTCTCAGCGTTGGCCAGGGCCAGGGTCAGCATCTCGTCGGTCATGTCCACCCCGTACGCCTTGCCGGTGGGGCCGACGCGCCGGGCGGAGAGCAGGACGTCGATGCCGCCGCCCGACCCCAGATCGAGGACGCGTTCACCCGCACGCAGTTCTGCGACGGCGGTCGGGTTGCCGCAGCCAAGTGACGCGGCGACGGCCTCAGCAGGCAGGGCGTCGCGCTCATCGGTGGCGTAGAGCGTCGAACCGAAGTTCTCGTCGACCTCGACCGGCTCCGGCCCGCAACAGGCGGCGCCACCCTCGGTCACCTTCACGGCCGCCGCGGCGTAGCGCTGGCGGACGGTTTCACGCAGGTCAGTGGACTGCTCACTCATGACTCACTCCCAGGTGACGGGGCATGGCGGTATCCCGGAACGGCCTGTATTGACGTTCATTGATGCAACCTTGCGCGTTGAATCGAAAAACGTCAACATAGAGGCATGTCGAAACAAGAGCTTGAGGTGATCGGGCAGGACGCCGCCTGCTGCGCGGGACTGTCCGCGCCGCTGGATGAGGACCAGGCGGCCGAGCTGGCGAAGGTGTTCAAGGCTCTGGGCGATCCGGTCCGGCTCCGGCTGATGTCGATGATCGCCTCGCGTGGTGAGGGCGGCGAGGTCTGCGTGTGCGAGCTGACGCCGGCCTTCGAACTGTCCCAGCCGACGATCTCCCACCACCTCAAGCTGCTGCGACAGGCCGGGCTCATCGACTGCGAGCGGCGCGGGACCTGGGTGTACTACTGGGTGCTGCCCGGTGTTCTGGACCGGCTCGCCGCGTTCCTGACCGCGCCGCAGACCGCCGGAGCCACCGCGTGAGCGCATCCCTGGGCCGACGGCTCGCGGCTGAAGCCGTTGGAACCGGGCTGCTGGTGGCGGTGGTGGTCGGCTCCGGTATCCAGGCCACCGAGCTGTCGCGCGACGTGGGCGTGCAACTGCTCGCCAACTCCCTCGCCACCGTCTTCGGCCTGGGCGTGCTGATCGCCCTGCTCGGGCCGGTCTCCGGCGCGCACTTCAACCCGGCCGTCACCCTCGCTGCCTGGTTCACCGGCCGCCGCAAGGCTGACGGCCTCTCCCTGCGGGACGTGGCCGCGTACGTGCCTGCACAGATCGCCGGTGCTGTTGGCGGGGCAATCCTGGCCGACGCGATGTTCGCCAAGCCGCTGGTCCAGTGGTCCACGCACGACCGGTCCGCCTCTCACCTGTGGCTCGGTGAGGTGGTCGCCACGGCCGGGCTGATCCTGCTGATCTTCGGACTTGAACGCATCGGCAATGCCTCCCTCGCACCGGTGGCCGTGGCCTCGTACATCGGAGCCGCCTACTGGTTCACCTCCTCCACCTCCTTCGCGAACCCGGCAGTGACCATCGGCCGGGCCTTCACGGACACCTTCGCCGGAATCGCCCCTGCCTCCGTCGCCCCGTTCATCGCTGCCCAACTGGCCGGGGCCGTGCTCGGGCTGGGTGCCGTCATCGCTGTGTACGGCCGCCCCGCCCCCACGGGGGACAAGGCCGTCGTCCCACACGGCGAACCAGAACTCGCCTCCTCCTGATCCGCTCCGCCTCCCGAAAGACGCCTGCCATGAGCACCCCCGCCCCGCGCCCCTCGGTTTTGTTCGTCTGCGTCCACAACGCCGGCCGCTCCCAGATGGGCGCCGCGTTCCTGACGCATCTTGGCGGTGACCAGGTCCAGGTCCGCTCGGCTGGCTCCGCCCCCGCCGATGCGGTCAACCCCGCCGTGGTCGAGGTCATGGCGGAGGTCGGCATCGACATCTCCGCCGAGACACCCAAGGTCCTCACCACCGAGGCGGTGCAGTCCTCGGACGTGGTGATCACAATGGGCTGCGGGGACGCCTGCCCGCTCTTTCCCGGCAAGCGGTACCTGGACTGGCAGCTGAACGACCCGGCAGGCCAAGGAATCGACGCGGTGCGGCCCATCCGGGACCAGATCGAGCAGCGCGTGCGCGGCCTGCTCACAGAACTTGGGATCCCAACACGGGCATGACGGACTGTTGCGTGGGCCCACTCGGCGAGGTGCGAGTTCCGCCCTCTCCTACCGTGATCGTCGGCAGGCGCAGACAGGGTCGGCGTGTGCCGCCGCTGCCTTCAGCGTTGCCAACATCAGGGTCTACGCATCAGCCGAGGTACGGCTTCTCGCGATGTTCCAGAAAGTGCTGAAGCCGCAGCCGCTGCGTGTGGTGCATCGGCAGTTGATCGATCTCTTCCGGCTGGACGAACCTCAGCTCCGTGGACTCGTCCGAAATCGCGAGTCGGCCGCCGACCGTGCGGGCGGTGAAGCAGATGTTGAACTGTCGGCGCACCTCACCGTCCGAGTAGGCGATGACGTGGCGAGGGTCGGTGTACGTGCCCACGAGCCCGGTGATCTCCACGTCCAGCCCCGTTTCCTCCTTCACCTCCCGGACGGCCGTTCCCGGGAGTGAGTCGGTCATCTCCATGCCGCCACCAGGGAGCGCCCAAAGATCGTTGTCTCGTCGGCGCTGAAAGAGAATGCGCCCTTCGTCGTCGGTCACCACGGCGGACGCGGCGACCACCATGCTGTTCGGCTCAGGTGCCGCTGGGTCGTCGTAGTACTCGGTCCGTGCCATGGTCAGCCTTCTCCTACCGGCGTCGCGGTCTCCCACACCGCGTCGAAGCTGCTGGCGTAGGTGTCGAACATGCCGCCCTCTCCGCTGCGCCGAAGATGCCACACGGGAGCACCGTAGGCGTTCACGCCCCAGACATGGGCATTGACCAGCGCCTGATCATCCGCACGATAGATCGAGTTGTAGAGCGTGGTGGCATGGGTCCGCACCTCGATGCCGGGCACCCCGGCAAGGGGGCGGTAGTGCAGGAGGGCGAGTCGGCAACGGGACTCGATGCCGTGGCCGAACCTCTCTTCCTCGCCGCGCTGCTGGACGTTCGTACTATCCGAAGTGCCCGGAGTGGCTGTCGGCGGCCTGCCGGGCTTCGGAAAGACCTCGCATGTGAACCGGCTGGTGTGTGACTGGGCGCCCTCGCCGGCCGTGCAGTTCGTCTTCTTCGACGGGAAGGTGTCCCACGCCTACGAGGGTGACTACGCCGACCTCGTACAGCGGGCGTTCGCGTTCTGCGGGGATGACCTGGAAGAAGCGAACAAGCTCCTCAAGGAGCTGGTGGAGCTGCGCCGTGCCCGCTCCGCGAGCATCCGCAAGGTGCTCGGCACAAAGAACATGTGGCACGTCGGCCCGTCGGCTGACTGGCCCCTGATCGTCATCGTCATCGACGAGGCCCACACCTACTTCCGCGACCACAAGGGCTCCGACCCGGCCACGAAGCGGCTCGCGGCATTCGCTGCGGAGAACGCCCGGCTCACGGCAGGACTTCGACTTGGCCGGTCGGATCGGCATCGCCGCCTACCGCGTCGCCAACACCAACGAACGTCGGTCCTGGAGACCTACCCCGGCCCGAACGCCGCCCGCCGGGCCGGCCTCGCCCCAAGGCCCTGACCACCCCTGACCGATTCCCCACCGGCACCACGAGAGGAGGTGAACTCCCAATGTCCGAGGACCGGATCACCCAGCGCACCGTGACCGTCGTCATGGGCATCATCGCCGCCCTAGCGTTCGTCTTCTCCTTCGGCAACGTCTGGGCCCTGGCCCTGCGCCTGGGCGTCCCCGCCCCCATCGCGCCCCTGATCGCCCCCGTGGTCGACCTGTCCGTGGTCGGTCTCCTGGTCGCCCTGCGCTACGGCCGCGCCGCTGTCGACGCGGTGGCCCCGGTGCTGCTCCTCGGCTGGGGAGCGGTCGGCCCGCAGCTCCTGCGCTCCTTCCACACGGTCGCCACCGATGCAGCCGCCCCGGCCCCCGCGGCCGACACGGAACCGGCCTACGAGCCCGCCCCCGTCTCCGTCGAGCCGGAACCCGTTCCGGCGCCCGCACCGCCCGTCACACCGAAACCGGCCCCGGTCGCTCCGCCCACCACCCTGGCCCCCGCCGCGCCTGCGCCTGCGTCTGCGTCTGCGGTCAAGGTACCTGGTCCACTACTGACCGAGGCACGCTCCATCGCCGCATCCCACCACGCCGAGCGCGGCGAACCCATCACGGCAGCCCAGCTCAAGAGACGGCTCGGCATCGGCCAACCGATGGCCACCGCCCTCCACGCCGCCCTGTAGGGCGGCACCCTCCGCCGGCCTCCCGGCACCTACCACCCTCGCCCGCCCCTGGGCCGACCCGTCATGCCTGCGGGCAGCAGCCCGAGCGCATTCGCTGCTGCCCGCGGGTCCCACCCTCGTGCCGGAAAGGAGCCTCCGCCAGTCATGCCACGCCAACTGGACCTGCGCCATGTGGTCAGCCCCGGCCTGCGGGACCTGATCGAACTGGCCAACAGCAACGACTTCGACCGCGTCACCGAACAGGTCCGCAACCTGCGCGGCTGCACCCGCCCCGTCAACCTTCACGGCTGGTGCACCACTACCGACCAGGCCACCCAGGAAGTGATCCGCTCCTACCGCTCCGAAGACGAACCGTCCGGACGCCTGCTGACCACGTGCGGCAACCGTCGTGCCTCCCGCTATCCCGCCTGCTCCCGCGTCTACGCCGCCGACACCTACCACCTGATCAAGGCCGGACTGTCCGGCGGCAAGAACGTCGCCGAAGCCGTCCGCGACCACCCCCGCGCCTTCGTCACCCTCACCGCCCCCTCCTTCGGCCCCGTCCACAACCGCCCCACCACCAACGCAGGACAGCCCCGCTCCTGCGCCTGCGGCGACACCCACGCCGAAGACGCCCCCGAACTCGGCACCCCGCTGACCCCAGCCTCCTACGCCTACACCGGAGCCGTGCTCTGGAACGCGCACGCCGGACAGCTCTGGGCACGCTTCACCACCTACCTGCGCCGCGCCCTGGCCGAACACCTCGGCATGACGCAGAAGGCGCTCAACGCCGCCCTGCGCGTCTCCTTCGCCAAGGTCGCCGAGTACCAAAAGCGCGGCCTGCTCCACTTCCACGCCGTGATCCGCTTCGACGGACCCGACGGCCACACCACCGAGCCCCCGGCCTGGGCCACCTTCGACGCCCTCAACGTCGCCGTGGGCCTGGCCGTCGAGCGTGCCCGGCTCACGGTCGAGTCCAACGCCATCGGTGAACGCGTCATCGCCTGGGGCAACCGGTACAAGGTCGACCCCATCTCCGCCCTGGGCGACGGCGAACTCACAGACGCCAAGGTCGCCGGATACGTCGCCAAGTACGCCGCGCCTGGCGTCTCGCCCAGGCCGAAGCCGCCCGCACCCGCGCCGGCCTCCCCACCACCGACGAGAACACCACCCTCGTCACCGCCTCCTCCTGGACCTACCTCAGCAGCGGCTACCGCCCCGGCGAAGAACTCCTCGCCGCCCAAGTCCGCCACGACATCGCCCACGCCCAACGCCTCAAGCAGGAAGGACTGGTACCCGCATGACGTCGGCCGTGCTCACCGTGGCCCAGGTCGCCGAGCTTCTCGGCATCAGCCGCTGGAAGGTCCACGACCTGATCCGCTCCCGCGAACTCGCGTCCTTCAAGATCGGCCGTTGCCGCCGCATCAGCGAAACCGCCCTGGACGCCTACGTATCCGTCCGCACCGAACAGGAAGCCGCCTGATGGCCAAGTCCAAGAAGAACGCCAACAACGAAGGCACTATCTACCAGCGCAAGGACGGCCGTTGGGAAGGCAGCGCCTACGTGCTGACGACGGACGGCACGTACAAGCGGCGCAGCGTCTACGGCAAGACCTGGGACGATGCGCACGAGAAGCTGACCAAGCTCGAGGCCGATTCCCTCAACGGTCTCCCGGTCGCCACCAGCAAGATGACCATCGCCCAGTACCTGACGTACTGGCTCACAAACGTCGCCAAGGGCAAGGTTCGTAGGACGCCATACGTCAACTACGAGTCGCTCGTCCGCAACTACGTCACGCCCGAATTCGGGAAGAAGAAGCTGACCCGGCTCACCGCCCGGGACATCCGGGCCTTCTTGACCAAAACTGCGGCCACCTGCCAGTGCTGCGCGCAGGGAAAGGACGAGAAGCGGCCTGAGCACAAGCGGCGTTGCTGCGCCCTCGGCAAGTGCTGCAAGAAGCTCCCGTCTGACCGGACCGTGCGCTTCTTGCTGGTGATCCTGCGGGCCGCCCTCCAGCACGCCGTACGCGAGGACGAGCTGCCCCGAAACGTGGCCCGGAACGGGGAGCTGAGCATGGGAACGCAGCGCGAGATCGAACCGCTCACTGCCAAGGAGGGGCGCCAGCTCCTGGCGGCGGCCCGCGACAACCGGCTGTGGGCCGCATATGAACTGGCCGTCCGTATCGGCCTGCGTCGGGGTGAGGTGCTGGGGCTGCGCTGGTCGGACGTGGACCTTCATGAAGGCGTCCTCACCGTCCGACAGGCCCTACAGCGGGTCGGCGGCGAACTGCTGATCGTCGCGCCGAAGACGCAGCGTTCGGCCCGCCGCGTGGCCCTGCCGGCCGAGTGCGTGACCGCGCTCCGTGCCCAGCGCGCCCAGCAGGTAGCCGACCGGAAGGCCGCCGGTACCAACTGGACGGGAACCGGTCAGGGCCTCGTCTTCACCACGAAGAACGGGACCCCGATCGAGCCGCGCATAGCGCTCCGCCTTCGACCGCGTCGGGGATACGCTGAGGGGTGACGGCAACGGTCTGGACGATGACGACGGCCCGGCCGGTGTCCCCATAGCCGTCTGATCGACCCCCGCGCCGCCTTCTCAGGTGGTTGCCGTCAAACACTGCCGTCAAGGCAAAAGCCAGAGGCCCTGTGGATCGCTCCACAGGGCCTCTGATCTGTTGTGCACTCGGCAGGATTCGAACCTGCAACCTTCTGATCCGTAGTCAGATGCTCTATCCGTTAAGCTACGAGTGCTTGTTTTCTGTTTTTCGTCTTCGCTCCTGGCCCTTCCGGCCCGCTCGCGGCGACAGGAAGAACATTACATGACTGCCGCCGCCATGTGAAATCCATTAGGCACACCCATTGTGACCTGCGAAAACACCCTGAGGACGGGCGGCGAGGCGGCCGGTGGGGGCGTCGGTCCCGGGAACGCCGAAGCCCCGGTCGCGGGGACCGGGGCTTCGGGATCAGGTGCGGAGGCGGAGGGATTTGAACCCTCGATGGGCTTTAAGACCCAAACCGCATTAGCAGTGCGGCGCCATAGACCGGACTAGGCGACGCCTCCAGCACAACCGTCCGCGCGAGCGCGAATGGTGCGTGCAGATGATGACACAGCCGCGCGGGCTGTCACCAATCGCCCCCCACGGTACTAGGCAGGAAGGCCACAGAGCAAAGCACAGGGCCGCCGATCCGGGGGCGGAATGCGCGGGGGAGGCATCAGGGGTCGTTTCATGGTGGTTCCGCCCGGCTTCTTCCCGGTTCCCTCCAGGCCGAGGCGCCCTTGTGTCGCCGACGAGATGGTCTCGTTCCGCCACGGCAGCCACGCCCGCCACTCGGGTCACACCCGAAACCGTCCCGCTTCGCCACCGTTAGTCATGGCATGGTCCAGTTCTCTTCGCGCGCCCTGCTCCTCGGGGCCGTCGCCGTCCTCGCCGCCGCCGCGGCGCCCGCCCCGGCGAGCGCCCACGGCACGCCGCCCCTGCCCCGCGGCGACCAGCTCGTCATCACTGTCCGGCACGCCGGGCGCGCCGACGGGACGTACGTCCTGCGCTGCCACCCCTCGCGTGGCACTCACCCGAACCCCGCCGCCGCGTGCGCCACGCTCGACCGGCGCACCGTCTGGGGCCGCGACCCCTTCGCCCCGGTGCCGCCGCGCGCCCTGTGCACGACGCTGTACGGCGGCCCCGCCACCGCGCGCATCTCCGGGACCTGGGCCGGGCGGCCGGTCGACGCGCGGTACGACCGCCGCGACGGCTGTCAGGTGGCCCGCTGGGACGGCCTCGTTCCCCTGCTGCCGATGGTGCGTTCGTGGGACGAGCACCGCCCGTCCACAGCCGGCGCGGGGGCGCGTCCGAGCTGATGTCGGGGGTTCCCCACGACGACCTGCGCGGTCACAGCTTCTGCGTCACTTCCGCGTGCGACCTCCCTCTCATCCGGCGCCCCGTGCCGGGCCGGTGCCCGTAGACTCCCTCGCGTGACACGCTGCGGGCCGGTTGGCAAGATGGCCTCCGCGGTCGGCAAGGTGCGATAACAGGGAGGAAGCGACTCGTGAGCAGCAGGCCATCCAGAGGCGCTGCTCGCCTCGCTGCCATACTGGACGCGCTTCCCGACGCATTGGTGCTGGTCAACGCCAACGGGACGGTCGTCAACGCCAACACCATCGCCCTGGAAGCCTTCGAAGCGCCCGGTACCGCACTGGTCGGGCGCGGGCTGCTCGACCTGCTGCCGCAGTTCGACTCACGGCTGATCCCCGGGTCCATGCGGCGCCCCGACTCCACCGACCCGCGCGGACGCACCAAGCCGACGCGGATGATCGCGCGGCGCACGGACGGGAGCGAGTTCCCCGTCGAGGTCACGAGCGCCAACCTGGAGGACGGCCGGCAGGCCTACGACGGCCTCGGCTACACCGGCGACGAACTGCTCATGCTCGTCGTCCGCGATCTGTCCGGCACCGTCGACACGGAGGCCGAACTCGCCCGCTCCCAGCGGCAGACCGAGATGATCCTGCGGGCCGCGGCCGAGGGCGTGGTGGGCACGGACACCGACGGGCGGATCGTGCTCGTCAACCCCGCCGCCGCCCAGATCCTCGGCTACCGGGCCAGCGACCTGGGCGGCAAGGAGCTGCACACCCTCATCCTGCACTCGCGCGAAGACGGCGCCCCCTTCCCGTACGCGGAGTCGCCGCTGCACGACACCCTGCGCTCCGGGCGCAAGCACCGGGTGCGCGGGCAGGTGCTGTGGTCCAAGGCCGGGGGCAAAGTGCCGGTCGACCTGACGACGTCGCCGGTGCGCGACGGCGACCAGATCGTCGGCGCCGTGATGACGTTCACCGACCGGCGCCCCTTCGACGCGCTCGTCGCGGAGAAGGCGGAGGAGGACCAGAAGCACCGGCAGGAGCTGGAGCGGCTCGCCAAGGAGCACGAGGAGGAGCTGGCGCGGCTGCGCGAGGAGCACACCGCCGAGCTCACCGGACTGCGCGAGCAGCACGCGGAGGAGATCGCGGCCGGCGAGGAGCGCTACGCCGCGCTCGGCGAGCGCGAGAAGGACCGCTACGAGGCTCTGGCCGCCCGGCACGAGCAACTGCTCGCCATGCTCGGCCAGTCGCTGCGCGGCCCCCTCGACGAACTGCGCGGCGAGCTGTCCGAACTCGCCGCGGACGACGCGGGCCAGTTGTGGCCCGAGGCCAACCAGGTGCTCCACCACCTCGCGGCCGGTTACTCGCGGATCACCACGCTCGTCGACAACGTCCTCGGCTACCAGCGGCTGGACGCCGGTGACGACCAGCTCGTACGGGTGCCCGTCATGCTCGACGCCGTCGTCGCCGCGGGTGTCGAGGGCGCCGTCGAGCTGATCGGACCCGGACGGGTGCAGTTCGCCGTCCATGCCCCGCCCATCGAGGCCGAGGTCGATCCGCAGCGGCTCGCCCAGGCGCTCGCGCATCTCATCGCGGATGTGGCCGGCGTCGACGCCACGGGCAACGCGCCCGTCTCGGCAGGCGGTTATCTGGACAACACGGTCGTCGTGGCGGCAGCGCAGCGCGGCGAGGTCGTACGGATCGAGGTGCGCGGCCCGTACGCCGGGGGAGACCCGGTGCACCAGCCGATCGTCGCCGGGATCGTGCGCGCGCACGGCGGTGTGCTCCAGACGCACGAGGTGCCGGGGATGAGCGGCAGTGCGTATGTACTCGAGGTGCCGCTCGGCGGCGGCTCCGGGGCGGTCATGGCGCCTCCCGTGCAGACACCCGAGGGGGAATTCGCCGGCGAGATCGCGCAGATCACGCCGCCGGGGCAGCAGCCCGCGCAGCAGAGCGGCGGTCGGCGGCGGGCCCGCCGGTCGTCCGTGGACGCGTTCCTGGAGAGCGAGGTGGGCGCCGGGTCCGCCCCGTCGTCCGAGACGGACGCGGAGGCGCCCACCGGGCGGCGCAGGCGGCGTCCGGCCGAGCAGCCGGGCGTGGAGGTGCCGGCTCCGGCGCAGACGGCCGAGGGCGAAGAGGCGGTGGAGGCCCCGGCATCCGGTGGCACGGGACGGCGGCGCGGGCGGCCGAGCCCCGTCGAGGACGTGGCCGAGGGCGCGGTGGTGACCGCGGCGGAGCATGCCGCCGGAGCCCCGGCGTCGGCCACCGGGCTGGGCGAGGCCGTACCGCCGCAGGGGGTGCCGGTGCCTGCCGGCCGCCGCGCCCGCCGTGACGCCGAACCGCCGGCGCTGCCGCCCGCGCTGCCCTCCGCGCCCGATGCGCCGTCCTCCGAGGACTCCGGTGCCGCCGTGGCACCGACCGGACGCCGTCGGCGTGCCCTGGCCGCCGCGAACGAGCGGGCCGCCGCCGCGGATTCCGGTGCCCGGACCGTCTTCGCGCTGCCGCCGGCCGAGGCGGATCGCACCCCGGAGCAGCCCGCTCCCGCCGTTTCCGTTCCCGCTCTCACGCCTGCTTCCGTTCCCGTTCCGGCTCCCGGCCCTGGGGACGAGAGCCGTCATGACGCGGTGGCGCACGACACGGCCGACGACCACACCCCGCCGCAGCCGCATCCGGTTGCCGCACCCATGGGCCACCGCCGCGCCCGGCCGGCTGCCACGCCCGGACAGCCGTCGTCCGTCCCGGACGGGGCGGACGCGCCCGGAACCGCGCCTGCCCCGGGGGTGCCCGGACCGATGGCTCCGGCCCCGGGGGTGCCCGGACAGGTGGCGCCTCCGCCGGGGATGCCCGGGCAGCCTCCGCAAGGGATGCCCGGACGGATGAGCCCGACGGTGCCCGCACAAGGCGGCCCCGTGCCGGAGGGCCCGCGGTCCGTCCCGGCCCCCGGTGTGTCCGCGCCCCCGGCGCTCTCGTCGGCCGTGCCCCCGCAGGGGCTTCCGGGCCAGGGCGCACCGGGGCTCGCGGAGCAGACCCTCCCGGCCCAGGCGGGGGCAGACAGGTCCGGTGCCGGTGACCAGCCCGTGCCCGTGGTGCCGGAGCGGCCGGCTCCCGCCGTAGGACCCGGTCAGGCCGTCCCGGATCAGGCCGTTCCCGGTCACCCCGTTCCCGGTCACCCCGTCCCGGGTCAGTCCGCTCCCGCTCGGCCCGTCCCGGGTCAGGCCGTTCCCGGACAGCTCCCTGCCACTCCGCAGCCCGCGGCGCAGGCGCAGCCGGGCCCGCAGCCGATGGCGCCCGCCCAGGGCGCGCCCGCGCCGGGGACCCCGGTGCCTCCGCGGACCGCCCCGCCGGTGCCGTGGCCCGGTTCGGGTGACACCGTCGGGGCCGGGATGCCGCTGCCGCAGCCCACACCGTCGGGGGGCACGCCGCTTCCCCCGGAGCGCGCCGCCCAGCCGGAGACCGGCCAGCCGCTGCCGGCTGTGGGCACCTCGGCCGTGGACCCCAACTCGACGCAGGGGCGGGCGATCAGCGTGCGGACGCTCGGACAGGGCGTGCCCTTCGCACGTCAGGGGGCGACCCAGCCACAGACCCAGCCTCGCCCCCAGTCGTCCACGCCGCCGCCGCACCCGTCGAACGGTTCGGGTCGTCGCCGCAAGCTCGGCACGCCTCCGGAGCCCTCGGGCGAGCGCGCGGAGACCGCGGCGCGTCCGCATCCCCAGTCCGCCTCGGCTCCGCTCCCGGCGCAGCCCTCGCCGGCCGGACAGTCCCGTCCGGCCGCCACCACCGAGGGCGGCGGGCGGTCGTACGCGATAGGGGCTCCGGATGTGAACGCCGACGAGGGCCCCGAGCCGCTCGACGGCCCCGGCGGAGCCGTGGAGATCGCCGACCAGCCCCCGTCACGGCCGATGGACGACGAGTTGCCCCCGGAGCCGCTCGACAACCCGCGTCGGCTGCTCGTGTGGCCCGCGCCGGATGTGACGACCCAGCAGGCACTCAGCGACCGCGGCTACCGGCCCGTCATCGTCAACTCCCGTGAGGAGGTCGACGCGCAGATCGCCGCCTTCCCGGCCGCCCTCTTCGTCGACCCGCTCACCGGCCCGATCACGCGGACCGCACTGCAGTCACTGCGCCAGGCGGCGGTGACCGCCGAGGTTCCCGTACTCGTCACGGCGGGGCTCGGGCAGGCGACGCGCGAGGCGGCGTACGGCGCCGACCCGGCCGTACTGCTGAAGGCACTCGCCCCGCGCGACTCCGAGCAGCATCCGCCGCGTGTGCTGCTCATCGAGGAGCACGCGGAGATCGCGCTTGCCCTCACGGCGGCCCTGGAGCGGCGGGGAATGCAGGTCGCACGGGCCGCGTCGGACGCGGACGCGGTCACCCTGGCGGCGCAGATGCGGCCGAACCTCGTGGTGATGGACCTGATGCAGATGCACCGCCGGCAGGCCGGGGTGGTCGACTGGCTGCGGGCGAACAACCTGCTCAACCGCACCCCGCTCGTTGTCTACACCGCGGCCGTCGACCAGGCCGAGCTGCCCCGGCTGGTGTCGGGGGAGACGGTCCTGTTCCTGGCGGAGCGCTCGACGAGCCCCGAGGTGCAGGACCGGATCGTGGATCTGCTGGCGCGGATCGGCACGAACTGATCGGCACAACTGATCGGCATCGAAGGGGACTTAGCGGCTGATACGTCGTGTGGGGCGCTGTTTCACGTGAAACAGCGCCCCACACTCGTGTCCACCGTGCCTGCGTGCGGCCTTAGCTCAGAGGAGCGTGACGTCCAGCTCGCCCGCCGCGTACTGCCGGCGCAGCAGCTTCTTGTCGAACTTTCCGACACTCGTCTTGGGCACGGTCCCGACGATCGTCCACCGCTCCGGAAGCTGCCACTTGGCGATCCTCGCCTCCTCGGCGAGGAAGGTCCGGAGGGTGGTGAAGTCCGCGGTGGAGCCCTCCTGGAGCACGACGATCGCCAGGGGACGCTCACCCCACTTCTCGTCGGGCACGGCGACGACGGTGGCCTCGGTGACATCCGGGTGGGACATCAGCGCGTTCTCCAGGTCGACCGACGAGATCCACTCGCCACCCGACTTGATGACGTCCTTGGCACGGTCGGTGAGGGTGAGATAGCCGTCGGGGCTGATGGTGCCGACATCCCCGGTCTTGAGCCAGCCGTCCTCGCTGAACTTGTCATCGGGGCGCAGGAGCTCGGCGTCGGGGCCGTTGTAGTACGCGCCCGCGATCCACGGTCCGCGCACCTCCAGTTCGCCCGCGGACTCGCCGTCCCAGGGAAGCCGTTCCCCGCCGGGACCGGTGAGACGGGCCTCGACGCCGGCCGGGAAGCGCCCCTGGGTGAGCCGGTAGGCGAACTCCCGGTCCGTGCCGACCGCATGGGCGGGCGTTCGGGCCACCGTGCCGAGCGGGGAGGTCTCGGTCATGCCCCAGGCGTGGCAGACCCGCACGCCGAGCTTGTCGAAAGCCGCCATGAGCGAGGGCGGACAGGCCGAACCGCCGATGGTGACATGGCTGAGGGAGGAGACGTCCCGCGGCCGGGCGGTCAGCTCGGCGAGCAGCCCCTGCCAGATGGTGGGGACTGCGGCGGCGTGCGTCGGCCGCTCCTTCTCGATCATCTCAGCGAGCGGTGCGGGCTGCAGGAACCGGTCCGGCATGAGCAGGTTGATGCCGGTCATGAAGGTGGCGTGCGGCAGGCCCCAGGCGTTGACGTGGAACTGCGGGACCACGGCGAGCGTGGTGTCCTCGTCGGTCAGGCCCAGCGACTGAGCCATGTTGCTCTGCATGGAGTGCAGATAGACGGACCGGTGGGAGTAGAGCACCCCCTTGGGGTCGCCGGTGGTGCCGGAGGTGTAGCACATGGCGGCGGCCTGACGCTCGTCCAGCTCCGGCCAGTCGTAGGCGGCCGGCTTGCCGGCGAGGAGGTCCTCGTACTCGTGCACCTGGGCGGCGGCGCCGGCGAGCAGTGAGCGGTCGCCCGGGCCGGACACGATCACGTGCTCGACGGTCTTCAGATGCGGCAGCAGCGGGGCGAGCAGCGGCAGGAGGGAGCCGTTGACGATGACGACCCGGTCGGCGGCGTGGTTCGCGACCCACGCCAACTGCTCAGGGGGCAGGCGCAGATTGAGGGTGTGCAGAACGGCGCCCATGGAGGGGATCGCGAAGTACGCCTCGACGTGTTCCGCGTTGTTCCACATCAGGGTGGCGACCCGGTCGTCGTCCCGGACGCCGATGTCCTGACGCAGGGCGTGTGCCAACTGGGCCGCGCGGGTGCCGATCTCCGCGTAGGAGCGACGGTGCGGTTCGCCCTCGCCGGTCCAGGTGATCACCTGAGACGATCCATGAACCGTAGACCCGTGAGTCAGGATCCTCGAGATCAGCAGCGGTACGTCCTGCATCGTGCTCTGCACGGCGTCCTCCCGGGGCGACATTGCCTACGCGGTAGTAGGGGTTGCCGCTGATTCTGCGCACGTACCACGCGGTATGTCACTACTCCCCGGCATGATCGATCAGTGATCAGGCCGCGATGTCCACCGCACGGGCTCGAGTTCGGGGTCCTCGCGGAGCTTGCCCAGGGCCCTGGAGACCGCGGACTTCACCGTGCCGACGGAGACACCGAGCACCTCGGCCGTCTGGGCCTCGCTCAGGTCCTCGTAGTACCGCAGGACCACCATCGCCCGCTGACGTGCGGGAAGTTTCACGATCGCGCGCCACATGGCGTCGTGCAGCGCCTGCTCCTCGGCCGGGTCCGCGGCGGGCATCCCCTCCGGTTCGGGCAGTTCGTCGCAGACGAACTCGTCGACCTTGCGTTTGCGCCACTGCGAGGTCCGGGTGTTCAGCAGTGCGCGGCGCACATACCCGTCGAGCGCACGGTGGTCCTCGATCCGCTCCCAGGCGACATAGGTCTTCGCCAGGGCGGTCTGCAGCAGGTCCTCCGCGTCGCTCGGGTTCGCGGTCAGCGACCGGGCGGTACGCAGCAGCACCGGCTGGCGTGCCTTCACGTACGACGAGAACGACGGGTAGGGAAGGGTCTGCCTCGCTGATGCAGCGGCGTTCGAAGCGCTGGTGCAGACGGGTGTGGTCATGGCTCCACGCTAGGTTCGCCACACCGTGCGGCGGATCGGCCGCAGGTCCCGAAGCAGTCTCCCCCTCAGGTTGTATGCGGGGGGCTGTCCCCACCTCCTGAAGGTGGACGAGCCGGTGCACGTGCCTGAGGGTTCACCCCTGAGGGGTCGCCCCTGAGGGGCGGGTACCGGGGCGGGGGCCGATCACGCGACCGCGGTCGTACGGGCGGACGCGAAGCGCGCGGCGGCACCGAAGCACCGCCGCGCGGACGTGTGACGACCCCAGAAAGCACACAGACGGAATCAGGGCCGACGACGGCGCGCCGGCCCCTCACTCACCACAGACGGGTGAAGTGGATGAGCACGGTCTGGCTCCGCTGGTTGATGGACGTGAACGCGGAGCGGTTCACCTGGGCCGTGTTGCTCTGGTTCGAGGCACCGGCGCCCACCGCCTGTTGCTGGGTGGTGGACGAGTTGCCGTTGTTGTCGTGGCCGACGCCGCTGCCGGTGATACTCGCCGCCGCCGCGTTCGATCCGTCGCCCGCGAAGGCTCCGTTGTCCGCCGAGGCGACGCCCGTGAAAAGGGCGGCGGCGAGGGGAAGCGCCGCGACGGCGGCGAGGACGCGGGCGGTACGGATGCTTGCCATGTGTTTCCTCCAGAACCCTGTAGGCGCCGGCCAGGTCGCCGGTGCGTACGTGAAGTACGGCTTATGTCAAGGCAGTTGGCCGACCGCCTCGCACGATGTACGACGTCGCGACTCCAGAGTTGCCCAGCGCATCACCGGCGAATCTCCCCGGAAGCCGTGATTCGCCCTCAAGCGTGAGGAGTAGTCGATAAACCCCTTTCGCGACACTTCCTCGCAAGGCGCCCGGACCGTGGCCCCGAGACCGCCAAATCCCGGACACCCCAACGGCGGAGGCCGTCCCGGCGAAGCCCGCGGAACACCACCACCTCTTCCTATTTTCGAACGCATGTACGAATATAGAGCCATGGCCACCATCGACCGGCAGGCCACCACCTTGGCCCCGGCCCACGCCCTGTCCGCCGCGGAGCGCGGACTGGCGGTGATCCCGCTGTCCCGGACGAAGCTGCCCGCCCTGCGCTCCCCCCACCGCGACGACCCCGATCCGACGGCATCCGTGTGCCACGGCGAGTGCGGCCGCTTCGGCCACGGGGTGTACGACGCCACGACCGACCCCCGCCGCATCCGCGCGCTGTTCGCCGCCGCGCCCTGGGCCACCGGTTACGGCATCGCCTGCGGCCTGCACCCCCACCATCTGATCGGCATCGATCTCGACACCAAGTCCGGCACCGACTCCTCGGCCTCCCTGCGCGAACTGGCGTTGCGCCATCTGTTCACCATCCCGGAGACGGTGGTCGTCCTGACCCCGAGCGGCGGCCGCCACCTGTGGCTGAGCGGGCCACCGGACGTCGTCGTCCCCAACTCGGCGAGCCGTCTGGCCCCCGGCATCGACGTCCGGGGTGCCGGCGGCTATCTGGTCGGCCCCGGCTCCCGCACCGGGCATGGCGCGTACGGCACAGCGCCGGGCACCGCACACCTGGCGCCGGCGCCCTGCCCGCCCGCCCTGCTGCGCCTGCTCACGCCCCCGCCGCGCACCCGCCACCCCACCCCCTCGTCGACCGGGCGGCACGGCCAGGGCCTGGTCCAGTTCGTCCTGGCCGCACATGAGGGTCAGCGCAACACCCGCCTCTTCTGGGCCGCCTGCCGGGCGTACGAGAACGGCATCGGCCCCGCCCTCGCTCCCGCCCTGGTCGACGCGGCGACCCGCACCGGCCTCACCCAGCGCGAGGCCCGCTCGACGGTCGCGTCGGCAGCGCGGATGACGGGGCGGCGGCATGGATGACGGGCGGCGGCATGGATGACGGGCGGCGGCCCTCTTGACGGGCGGCGTCCCGGAGGACGGGCAGCGGCCCGGAGGACGGGCAGCGGCCCCGGCACAGGAAAGGCCCCTGGCAAAGGCCCCCCTTGGCGGCGAGCCCCCTCCCTGTCATGATCCTGCCGTGATCACCCTTGGGAAGACCGCACGACTGCTGGACCTCCTCCTCGACCTGATGGGCGTGCCGGCGGGAGCAGCGCTGCTGTGGGTGAGCATCGGCATCTACCACGACGGAGGATCCGTGGGCTGGCCCCTCGTGGGGGCGGCGGTGTGCCTGGGCAGTCTCAGCGTGGTCTGGCGTCGAGTCGCCCGGCGCATCAGGGCCACCCGAGCGCGAAGCGACTGAGCTGGAAGTACTGGGAAAACCTCGTCATGACCTATTCGAACCCGTGGACCCGGATCGCAGGGTGCGCCGTCGCGGCGTCGGCCTTCCTCCTCACATGGCGCTCACGACCACCGTTCGCCGCTGTGCAGGCCGTACGCGGCGGTCCGGTCCGATCGCAGGAGTACGGCGCCGTGTGGAAAGAGGCCCGGCCGGAATCGGCTCCAGCGCACTGACGGGTAGCGTCACAGTTGAGCGAAGGCCGTCGGTTCGAATCCGGCGGGGGACTCCACATACGGCGATGACCTGGGGATTTCCCCAGGTCATCGTCATTTTTCAAGAGAACGTACAGCTCAGGGCACGTACGACCGAGTGTTGCCGGCCCACAGGGCGCCGCCCTTGCCGGGTCCGCCGGTGCTTGCGTAGACGACGAAGTTGCCGTCGCTCTGCAGGAGGGCGTACGCGCCGGCGTGGCCGTTGGTGTGGGTGGACCACAGCGCGCTGCCGGTGCTCGAGTAGACGACGAGGTTGCCGTCGGTCTGCATGGAGGCGTAGGCGCCGGAGTGGCCGTAGGTGCCGGTGGACCAGAGCGCCTTGCCGTCGTGCTTGCGGTAGATCACGACGTTGCCGTCCGGCTGCATCACCAGGCGGGTGTACTGAGTCTGGGCCCACCAGCCGCCCGGGAGCTTCTGCCCCGAGCCGATCTTCGTCGACCGCGCGTAGGTGCCGTCCGACCACAGCGCCCCGCCCGTGCTGGGCCCGCCACCGGCTCCGTAGATCACCATGTTGCCGTCGTCCTGCACCAGGAAGTAGGCGCCGGCGTGGCCGTTGGTGTGGGTGGACCACAGCGCGCTGCCGGTGCTCGAGTAGACGACGAGGTTGCCGTCGGTCTGCATGGAGGCGTAGGCGCCGGAGTGGCCGGAGGTGTGGCTGGACCAGATCGCCGGGCCGCTGCTGCTCGTGCCGTTCGTCTTGAGGTAGGCGACCAGGTTGCCGTCGCTGCCCATCGTGAGCGTGACGTTCGCGCTGCTCAGGCGGTGGCCGGAGGTGAGCTTCTGGCCGGGCTGCAGCGAGTTGACCGTGTTGGCGCCGCCGGCGAAGGCGGTGGTGCCGTTGGGGGTGCCGAGGCCGGTCGGGCCGTCGTAGCCGGTGCCGGCGGTGCACAGGTAGCTCGGGGAGCAGGTGCCGTCGCTGCCCGTGGTGACGTCGTTCAGCGCCGGCCTGTGGCCGTAGGGGTAGGAGGACGGGTAGCTGTTCGCGGTCGGGGTGCCGGCGAGCGCGTAGGTGGCCGCGATGAGGGGCGAGGAGGCGCTGGTGCCGCCGTAGACGTCCCAGCCGGAGGCACCGTAGGTGTCGTAGACGGCGACGCCGGTGGCCGGGTCGGCGACCGCGGAGACGTCGGCGACGGTGCGCTTGCCGCAGCCGGTGTCGGACTGCCAGGTGGGCTTTGCCTCGTCGGCGGAGCATCCGGATCCGGTGCCGTCGGTCGAGTCGGTGGACCACACCGACTCGCTCCAGCCGCGGGAGTTGCTCGCGCGGCTGAGCGAGGTGCCGCCCACCGCGGTGACGTACGGGGAGGTGGCCGGGTACTGGGCGCCGTAGCCGCTGTCTCCCGTGCTGACGGTGATGGCGACGCCGGGGTGGTTGAAGTACTGGACGTCGGCGGTGGTCTCGGCCGGGTCCTCGGTGCCGCCGAAGGAGTTGGAGACGTACTTCGCGCCGAGGGCGACTGCCTCGTTCTCGGCCGTGCCGATGTCGGTCATGTTCGCGGAGGATGCCTCGACGAGCATGATGTGGCACTGCGGGCAGGCGGCGCTGACCATGTCGAGGTCAAGAGAGATCTCGCCGGCCCAGCCGGAGTCCGCGCTCGGGTAGGTGGTGCCGCCGCTCTGGTTGACCTTGCGGAAGCATCCGTTCGCCGTGGTGCAGGCGGGAAGGTTGTACTGGGACCGGTAGGCGGCGAGGTCGGACTCCGCGTTGGGGTCGTCCATGGCGTCGACGATCGCCACGGTGCGGCCCGAACCGGCGGTGGAGGACGGCAGGTTGAGGCGCTCTGCAGGTCCGAGGGGCCGTAACCGGACGGTGTGGTGTCCGGGCTGACGGTCAGGTGCTGGACGACGTCGGTGCGGGCCTCGGCGAGGCACGCCACGTGGCCCGGCGTGGTGGCATGGGCGCACAGGTGTTTGACATGGGGCGCCCCGGTGGCGGACGGTGCGGCGGACGCGGTGGCCGTGAGCCATCCGGTCGATATGAGTGCCGTGGTGGACAGCAGGGCGACGGTGGATGCCGCCCGACGTCTCCTTGAGAGCAAAGAAATGCCCTTCTTGTGGTGGTGGCTATGGGAGACCGAGTGGTCTGCCCATGACAGTCCGATGCCGCCGATCAATGCCGATGCGAGATCCGCAGATAGGGGGGCGCAGGAACGCTAGCCACACCGCCGACCGCAAACAACGCGGAACAGGTAAATCCTTGATCAGAGTTGCGTGCTCAGCCGACGGGCGATCTCCAACCGCCGTGCCTCGACCGGCCGGCCGTCCTCCACGTTGACGGGGAGAGAAGCCCGGGCCTGTGTCCGGACTTCTCACCGCTCCACCTCCGCGGGCGCGAACCGGATGAGCATCGAGTGGCAGGCACGGTCGTCCGCCATCGGCGGGCGAGCAGCCCGACGGATCTCCGTTCCGCGCCGGCATGAAGGCCGCGGGCAGGCAGGCGACCGCCGAGGAGGCGTCCCTTCTGGGCATCCAGAAGGCCGCTCCGGTCACCCACATCCGCCGGGCGTACACAGCGACCAGGGGCGGCCCGAGGAGACGGCGGACATCGTGGTGCCCGTCGCGCACTGCGAGATCGTCTACGAGATTCCGATCAACCGGTGGCGCACGGCGTCAGCCGTCCCGTGTATCTCCTGAAGCCGCGTTCAGGCCGTGCCCCACGCGTGCCCCTTGTGTGCCCGATCAGGCGAGAGACCACGGGGAGACACGCTGACGAGCGGGCGGCGCCCAGCAGCACGGCCCCCGACTGTCATGCCTGGTCAGGGGCCGTTCAACTGCGCGGTGGGTGTGGGATTTGAACCCACGGTGACTCGCGCCACGACGGTTTTCAAGACCGTTCCCTTAGGCCGCTCGGGCAACCCACCTCGGCCCCGCCCCACCTGGGGCGGAGCGGCTACAGCCTACCGGCCTCCCGCGGCGCGCGGGGGCCGTGGTCCACACGGGGTCCACTGGCACCGCTGCCGAGCCCGGGGATTTCGGGTGCGAGTACCGCGAACGGCGCACAGGCTGCCCAGTTCGCCTGCGACGGCTCGGCCGACCAGCGAGGGCTCAGAGGTACCCCAGTCATGCGCGGTCCGGCTTCCTGCAGCTCACGCCGGCCTGCTCCAGTCCATCGACTTTGAGCCGTACCAGCGGATGATCAAAGTGGAGTTGAACATCGGCGCGAGGGATGACGTGAACAAGGGCATGGAACCCCCCGTCCCCGCCCCTCCTCGACCGGCGCCGTCACCGTCCGCGCTGTCTCAGTTACCCATATCTGTCGAGTCGGCTCATGCATCGCGGTTGGGCTGGCTGGACGCGCTGCGCGGCATCGCAGCACTCGTTGTGGTGTTCGATCACTCGTCGTACTCCTTCATGGCGGAGTTCCGGCGAGAGCTGATGCCGGAATTCAACACCAGCCGGTACGGCATCATGGTGTTCTTCCTCGTCAGCGGCTACATCATCCCCGCGTCGCTGGAGCGCCGGGGCTGCGTCCGGACTTTCTGGATCGGACGGCTGTTCCGCATCTACCCGCTGTGGGCCGCTGTCGTCACTGCGTTCCTCGCCGCCAACCTGTTGGGCTTTGCCCACGTCCGCGACTTTGGCGGGCAGAGCGCTGTCTCGGTGGCAGTCGCCCATGTCACCTTGCTCCAAGAGCTGCTGGGAACGCCGAATCTTCTGCTCGTCCTGTGGACGCTTTCGTACGAGATGGCGTTCTATCTGCTGGTAGTTGCTCTCTTCACGGTCCGCCTGCACCGGCGATCGGCGGAAGTGGCCGTCACCCTGGCCGTGCTCGCCGCCCTGAGCGTGCTGGTGGGGGTCATGCTGCCGGTTTCCGCACTGTCTGGTGCGGTGGGCACTGGCCTGCTCATAACGCTCGTTTCAGTCGGCATGGTGGTCGCCATCTGCTGTGCCAGTACCAAGTCACCCGCGCTTCGGGTGTTCGGGGGCGTGGTGGGCGGCGTACTGGCGCTCGTCCTGGTCCCTTTCAACGGGGGCGTCCCCATGTGGGAGGGGCTGGTGATTCTCGCGGTGATGTTCCTCGGCACCGCCGTCTATCGGTCCGAGCACGGTGAGACCACCTGGCGGTACGCGGCCTGCGCCGCCACCGTTGTGGTGGCCTGCGCTGTGGGGAGCGCATATAGGTACGGCGACGGGGCCAATTTCACCCGGCGCGGCTGGATCGTGGCATTCCTGCTGGCTGTACTGACCTTCGGTGTCGGGCTGGCCTTGCGACGCCGGCGGATACCGCGCCGGCTGATCGGTCTGGGAACGATCAGCTATTCGGTCTACCTGGTGCATCCGGTGCTCCTGGCGGTGAGCGACGGCACAATGGGCCGGTGGCAGCAGGACAATCCCGTGCTGGAAGTGGCGTTCTATGCCGTGCTGCTGCCCCTGTCTGTATTGACCCACCGTTACATCGAAGCGCCAGGCCAGGCATGGGGCCGGAAGGTGGCAGGCCGCATTCAGCCACCGTGACGAGGGCCCGTGCCGCACACACGCCGCGTTCCCGCCTGGGGCAAGCGACGCCCCGTGACCGAGAAGGCCCGGGGCGTCGTGACGGCAGATCCTGCCAGGAGAACTGATCAGGTTCGCCCGAGAGTCCCGACCGCACGCCATAGAGGTTGCGCACCGGGACCCTCGAAGGTCGGCTCGGTCAGTTCGACAGTATCCAGCCTTGGTCGGCCGAACCATCGCAGCGGAACTGGGCGGCCTGTGCGCCGTTGGCTGTACTGGCACCTGAAATACCCAGACACAAGCAGCCTGCGGAGCGGTGGGGTTTCGCACCTACGGGAAGGCTCTCGGCCCTGTGGTTCTCAGGACCGTTCCTCAGGCCGCTCGGGCAACCCGCCCCGCGCCCACCGTGATCGGCGGCGCGGGACAAGGCGGGACGAGGGTGCTGGGGTGGCACACGCGCGGGGGCACCGCACAGGGTGCGGGCCCACGCCGCCCGTCGGGCTCAGCTGTCGCCGGCGCGGGAGCCCAGGGTCAGGTCGGCGGTGTGGGACTTCCCGTCGCGCTCGTAGGTGATCGTGACCTTGTCCCCCGGCTTGTGGGTCCAGATCTCGCCGATCAGGGTCGGGCCGCTGTCGATCACCATGTCGTCGAGCTTGGTGATCACGTCACCGGGCTTGAGGCCCGCCTGGGCCGCCGGACCGCCCGGCTCGATCGCGGCGGAGCCGGCCGCGCCCTGATCGGTGATCTTCGCCCCGCCGCTGCCGTCCTCCAGCGAGACGGAGGCACCGATCTTGGCGTAGACCGGCTTGCCCGTCTTGATCAGCTGCTGGGCGACGTACTTGGCCTGGTTGATCGGAATCGCGAAGCCCAGGCCGATCGAACCGGACTGGCCGCTGCTGCCGAGGCCGCTGCTGCCCGTGGACTGGATCGCCGAGTTGATGCCGATGACCGCGCCCTGGGCGTCCAGCAGGGGGCCGCCCGAGTTGCCCGGGTTGATCGAGGCGTCCGTCTGCAGGGCGCTCATGTAGGACGCCTTGCTGGAGGAGCTGCCGTCGCTGGAGGCCACCGGGCGGTTCTTGGCGCTGATGATGCCCGTGGTCACCGTGTTCGACAGACCGAAGGGAGCGCCGATCGCGATCGTCTCATCGCCGACCGCCACCTTGTCGGAGTCGCCGAGCGGGAGCGGCTTGAGGTCCGACGGGGCGTTCTTGAGCTTGACCACGGCGACGTCGTAGCCCTGGGCGTGCCCGATGATCTCGGCGTCGTACTTCTTGCCGTTCGGGAAGGTCGCCGTGAGCTTGCCGCCGTCGACCGCGTCCGCGACCACGTGGTTGTTGGTGACGATGTGGCCCTGGGTGTCGAAGACGAAGCCCGTGCCGGTGCCGCCCTGGCCGTTGGTGCTCTCGGCCTCGATGGTCACCGTGCTCGGCAGGGCCCTGGCGGCCACGGCCGCGACCGAGCCGTTGTTGTGCTTGACGTCGCCGCCGTTGGTGGCGGCGGACACGGTCGTCGAGCCGGTGGAGTCGTCGTTCCTGGCCAGCTGGTAGCCGATGCCGCCGCCCACGCCGCCGGCGACCAGCGCGGCGACGAGGACCGCGGCGACCAGGCCGCCACGGCCCTTCTTCGGCTTCGGAGCCTCCTGGTACGAGGCGCCCCAGACGCCGCTCGCACCACCGCCGCCGCCCGCATAGGCGGGGGTCGCCGGGGCCGGCGGGGGCCAGCCGGCCGCGGCGGCCGACGGGGCGCCGGGCTGCCCCGGAGGCACCGGCGGGAACGGTGTGGTCGGCGCGCCTTCCGGCTGGGCGCCCGGCGGGTACGGCGCGCCCTCCGGGGGCGGAGTGCTCCCCGCAGCCGAACCGGGCGCCCCTGCGTCCGGGCCGTGCGCCGCCGCGTCCGGGCCGCTCGCCGCCGCGGACGGCGCGTGCCCCTCGGGAGCCGCGCCCGGCGCGGAAGCGGGAGCGTCCACCGGCACGGGAGGTGCAGACGGGGCCGGGGGTACCGCAGTGCCCTCGTTCTCGGTGCTCACAGCTCTTCTCCTCGTTCCACGGCTGGTTTCAATGGGTCGCACTCGGCCGCCTTCGCTCACCCTGCGGGGCACCGGGCGCGCTCAGCTGTGCCAGTCTGTTGTACGCCGTCAAGCTTTTCCCACGGGACGTCAGGGCGCCATAAGCGGCGGCTGTGGGTCCGCGTGCTTTCTTTATATCGGACCAGTCCGAACAAAAATCTGCATCCCCGACGCCTCGCCGATACCGTCGCGTCGCCTTCCGATACCACACCTTCCCCTCGACGGTGGCACCATGACGCGGTGACCCACGCACGACAGCACCTGGTCCAGGTGGTCGCCCACCGCGGAGCCTCCGAAGAAGCTCCCGAGCACACCCTGGCCGCGTACAAGAAGGCGATCGAGGACGGCGCCGACGCCCTCGAGTGCGACATCCGGCTGACCGCGGACGGACACCTCGTCTGCGTCCACGACCGACGCGTCAACCGTACGTCCAACGGCCGCGGCGCGGTCTCCGCCCTGGAGCTGGCCGACCTCGCCGCCCTGGACTTCGGCTCCTGGAAGAGGAGCGACGAGGAGCCCGACTGGGAGCACCGCCCGCAGGACCCCGAGGACACCTCCGTCCTCACCCTGGAGCGCCTGCTCGAACTCGTCGCCGATGCCGGGCGCCCCATCGACCTGGCGATCGAGACCAAGCACCCGACGCGCTGGGCGGGGCAGGTCGAGGAGCGGCTGCTGCACCTGCTGAAGCGATTCGGCTTGGACGCTCCGGCGTCCCCGGCCGAGTCCGCGGTGCGCATCATGAGCTTCTCGGCGCGCTCGCTGCACCGGGTACGGTCCGCGTCCCCGAACCTGCCGACGGTCTATCTGCTGCAGTTCCTCTCGCCCCGGCTGCGGGACGGACGGCTGCCCGCAGGCGTCCGGATCGCGGGCCCCTCGATGCGGATCGTGCGCAGCCACCCCGCGTACATCCAGCGGGTGAAGCAGGTCGGCCACCAGGTGCATGTGTGGACCGTGAACGAGCCCGAGGACGTCGAGCTCTGTGTCGAACTGGGTGTGGACGCCATCATCACCAACCGCCCGCGCGCAGTGCTGCACCAGCTCGGCCGCTGAGCGATGGGCGTCGGCTCGGCCGCTGAGCGACGGGCGTCGGCTCGGCGCTGCCGGGCGACGCGTGCCGGATCGGCGCTGCCGGGCGACGCGTGCCGGATCGGCGACGGGGCGACGTGGCCGGATCGGCACCGACCAGATCGCGCCATCTTCCGCCGGGACTCTGTCCCGCCACCGGGCGATCTGCCTCACACAGCCGGACGATACCGCTCATATAGCGACATGGATTCCGTCGCATAAAGGTTGGAAATCAGCCAACTGATGACGGGGTGTGCACCGGCGCGTTCGCTGCGTGTTCGAGCGTTAGCAATGCGTCAGCACAGGGGCCCGGTGCGGTTTCCCGGCCATTCCCTTGGGGCATCCACACCGTGGCGTGGGGCGAAGGAGGTCTCGGGGGTGGCGTTGGTGGTGGCACAGGAGGTGCCCACGTCGTCAAGCATGGCCGTACCCCATGGTCCTGCGGGCGTGGGGAAAGCAAGACATCGGATGCGCGATCAACTGCGAACCGGTGGCGTGGCGGAATCGGTCATTGACGACGCCGTACTGATCCTTTCGGAACTGCTCAGCAATGCCTGTCGCCATGGCAGACCCCTGGGTGACAGCCTTCGGGGAGACGGGGATGTGCGCGCTGCATGGCGTGTCGACGCCTCCGGGCGGCTCACGGTCGAGGTGACGGACGGCGGTGGCCCCACCCGTCCGGTGCCCTCGACCCCCTCGGTCACCGCGCGCGGCGGCCGCGGGCTGAACATCATCACGGCGCTGGCCAAGGACTGGGGCGTCCGGGACGACGCCCACGGCGAGGTCACCGTCTGGGTCGTCATCCAGGACGACGTCGACGCGGCACGTCGACGCGATGATTTCGCTACGCGCGTCACGGCCCCCTCCGTCTCGAAGCTGCCGGGCCTGGACTTCGCGGACGCGTTCGACGATCTGGACTGAGAGCCGCGCTGACCTGCACTCTTCTGCACTGAGCCGAGATGGGCCAAGATGGGCTGAGACGGGTTGAGACGGGCTGGGCTGATCCGCGCCGAGCCCGACCGAGCTGAACCGAGCCGGACTGGGACGGTACCGCTCCCCGGGGCGTCTGCAAAGGGTCTTCAACTGTTGGATGTTTCGCTTATGGATCCTTGTTGATGCTGCATAGCAGGGTTGGTGTGGATCTGTAGGTAGTCCGGTGATCTGTCATGCGATGGTGTGGGGTTCACGCCGGTTTGGGCTGTCCGGTGATGATGCGGCCGTAGGGTCAGTGGTCATGGAGCTTCTTCGTCTGGCGGTTGCCGCGCAGGGTGGGTGTGCATCCGGGGACACTGCGACTGTGGGCGAACGAGGGCAAGGTCCCGGTGGTGTGGGTGGGCCGCGAACGGCGTTTCTCCATCGAGGTGTTGGACGCGTTGACGGGGAGTGCGGCGTCGGCTGAGCGGCGTGAGGCGCTGTATGTGCGGGTCTCGGGCACCAGCGGGCAGGAGTCGTCGCTGGCTGCCCAAGAGGCTTAAGTTGCGGGCCTCGGCGTCGGGTGTGGTGGTCGCGGTGTTCCGGGACCGGGCCTCGGGGCTGCGGGAGTCGCGTCCGGGTCTTGACCGGTTGTTGAAGCGGGCGGCGGCGGGTGAGTTCACCCATGTACGAGTCACTCGTCGGGACCGTCTGGCCCGGTTCGGTGCGAGCTGGCTGATCGAGGTGCTGGCTCATCGCCAGGTGGCGGTCGAGGTACTGCACGCCAAGGGCACGGCTGGGGGCGTGGAAGAGCTGCTGGACGATTTCATGTCCTTGGTGGCCGCCTTCGCCGGACGGATGTACGGGCTGCGCTCGCGCGAGGCACGGCGACGGCTGCTCGCCGAGGCCGATGAGCGGATCGGCGATCCCCCCTGCGGCACCGGCGGCTCAGGTCCAGGCCGCTTCGCTGCTGCCGAAGCCGAAGCCGAAGCCGTGCGGGTGGGGGACGGCTGTGGCTAGGTTGATGGCGACGGCGACGTGCACCGCTTTCCGGGCCGTCCTGGAGGACAACGGCCTGCCTGTCGGGCAGCGGGTGCTGTACGAACGAGTGGGTT
>NZ_JBSFXK010000015.1:0-21930 GCF_053595355.1 Streptomyces sp. NPDC002513
TCCCGGCGTACCGGGGCGGAGTGGGCCGCGTTGCGCGCGGTGCTGCCCGCCGGGGTGAGCGGGGTGGAGATCCGTAACCGGACCCGGCAGGTCCGGGACTTCGCCCGCGCACATGCGGGGCGGCTGCCGGCGGGACTGTGTGAGCTGGAGGACCCCCCGGCGGTGGCCGCATTGGTGCTGCTTGCCGCGATGGACCGGCAGCAGACCACCCTGGAACGCCGGGATGTGGCCAGTGCCCGGCTGCGGGTGAAACTCCCGCTGTGTGCCGCGCCCGTCTCCCGCCGCGACTGGGCCTGGCACGTGATCGACCTGCGTCTTCCGGTCACCGTCGAGCCGGACGCGGTCCTGCACGCCCCGACGCTGCGTGCCACCTCCACCGGCCGCATCGCGGTCGACCTGCCCCACTCCCGCCCCGTGGCCACCACCAAGGCGAACGGGCACACCGTCGGGATCGGCTTCGACTGGGGCGTGAACACCCTGCTGACCGGGGCGGTGGGCCGCCTGTCCGGGCAGGGCGAGGCGGCACGGGTGGTCACCGACGGCCGTCCCCTGATCTACGGCGCCACCGCCGTGAGCGCGAAGCTCCACCGGCTGCGCACCCACCGCGAACACCTCTCGGTCAAACGCGACCACTACCAGGCGCTCGCGGATTATCTCGGCGCTCCGCACCCGCAACGGGGGGTCTTGCCGGACAAGGCGGCGGTGCTGGAGCGCGAGCATGTGCGGGTGTGCGCCCGGATCCGGCACCTGAACGACGCGCTGGCCCGGTCGGCCGCCCGCTGGGCCGTCGACCAGGCAGCCGCGCTCGGCGTGTCCGTGATCTACCTCGAGGACCTGGCCACGCTCGAGACCCGCGGCCGACGCCGGGGCAATGCCCGACTGTCCGGGCAGGTCCGCGGCACCGTGGCCGAGGCGATGCGGCACCTGGCCGCCAGGACAGGCATCACCGTCGTCACCGTCCCCGCCCGAGGCACCTCCGCACGGTGCCCCCGGTGCCTGGGGGCGCTCTCCCATCACCCGGCGCCCGACCGGCCGGCCGAGCGCGGCTGGAAAAGGGCCCACTGCACCGGTTGCGGGCTGTCACTGGACCGCGACCACGCAGCCGCCCGCCGCATCGTCTCGCGCGGCCTGCTCGGCCAGACCCACACCATCACCGAGCGCACCACCGCCACCCGCGCCATCCGCACCCCCGTCGACGGCCCCGTCGCCGTGGTACGCCGCCCGAAGAAGACCACCCGCCGCCCGCGCCGCGCCCGCCGCGCGGCCACCCTCCCCACCCGGCCGCCCGGGCCGAGGACCACCCCGGGCAAGAACCGCCCCACACCGGCCCGGCCCACACCGGCCCGGCCCACACCGGCCCGCCGGTCACCGACTTCCCACCGTATGCCTGATGTGCGTACGGTCCCCGCCACCACCCCCACCGGGGCGGTCAAGCGTCCGGCGGGGCATGACACCCAGACGCACGCCCCCTTCCCGGGGCGCGGGCCAGGTCATGGAGTACCCGCCCCACCCCGGCCGGAGCCTCCTCCGACCCGGACAGGACGGCTCTCCCGCGAAACCTGTCGGCGGCGCACCCGCGCCGCCGAGCGGACCGGCTTCCACCGCGTGCACGCCACCGAGGTCCACCCCCTCACCCCGAGGTTCGGACCCCACCCCGGCGACACACGACCACGCCGCGCCCGAAAAGCCTGAAACTCTCAGGCACACACAGAGTTTCCGAGACGCTCCCGGCAGGAACCGGGACATCCGCGACGCCGCTCCCGTGCACACCCCGCCGCCCGTAATGCCGGACCGCCCACCCCACCCGACCGCCCGACCGTCCGCCACACCCGTCGCCCGACCGCCGACCGGACCGGGGCGAGACGGCCGGCACCCGCCCCGTCCGCGCCGTCCGACCTGGAACGGAGCACCGTTTCGAGGACGCCTCGGTGCGTTGTCCACAGGATCCCGTCGGGCGTCGTACGAACGGCTAGGCTCGCGCCCGTACGAGACGAGCCGTAACCGGGAGACATCCACGATGGCCAAGAAGCGACCCCAGACCAAGGCCGAGCGCCCGCAGCTCGCGGATGCCGAGATCCCGGTCGTCGGCGCCCGTGAGCCCTGCCCCTGTGGCAGCGGCCGCCGCTACAAGGCCTGCCACGGCCGGGCCGCCGCCCACGCGGTGACCGAGCTGGTGCAGCGTCCGTTCGAGGGACTGCCGGGCGAGTGCGACTGGATCGCGCTGCGCGAGCTGGTGCCGGCGGCGACCGTCGAGCTGAAGCTCAGAGGCGACCTCCCCGAGGACGTCCCCTCGGTCACCCTCGTCACGGTCCTGCCGATGGCGTGGCCGGCCCTGCGCCGCGACGACGGCTCGGTCCTGCTCGGCCTGCAGAACGACACGGCGTCGGGCGACATCAGCCGCGATCTCGCCGACACCCTCCAGTCCGCCCTGACCGCCGCGCCGGGCACCCCCGTCCAGGGCCGCCGCGCGCCCGCCGACGGACCGCGGCTTCAGGATCTGCTGGACCCCGAAGGCGCCTTCGGGCCGGTCATCCACAGCGGCTTCGAGTTCTGGGTCCCGGACGCGGAGAACGCGACGCCGGAGGTGGCCGCCTCCCTGGAGCGGGCCAACGCCGCAGCCATCCCGACCGTGAAGCTCGAGGGCGTCGACGCCGCCTACTGGTGCGAGACCCCCGAGAAGAACCACCTGCGGTGGGTCATGCCGCACCCCGAGGAGCGGCTTCTGGACGCTCTCGCGCGGCTGCACGCGGCCGGGCAGTCCAGCCTCGGCGAAGGCACCCGTCTGGTCGGCTCCTTCCGGGCGCACGGGCTCACGGTGCCGGTCTGGGACCTGCCGAGCGAGGTGCGCGCGGAGGACATCGAGAAGCCGGCGGCCGAGTTCGCCGAGCGCCTCGCGACCGCCCTGGCGTCGGACGCACCGCTCACCGCGGACGAGCGCCGGGCGCGCGGCGGGCTGACCAACCGGCAGGTGACACTCAGCTGACCTGCGGCCTCCGCCTGACCGGCCGGTCAGGCGGACCGGACGCCTCCCACGGGTGACTCCTGTCACAAGTCGCCGTCGTGACAGGTAAATCCGTGTCCGAATAGCCGAGATCGAATTTGCGAACCGCCGATCTCTTGTTACCGTTCCAGTAGCCCGGTTGCTGGTGCATCCCCCGTCGCCAGCAACCGGGTCTTTCCATGTACGCGTGCGCGCACCCCGCCGGTGCCGGGCCAACTGCCGTGAGCGGTGGCCGGTTTACCGCCCGTTCGCCTGAGGCCGTTCGCTTCCGGTGCGCAGCAGCAGCGGTCCGTCCCCGTCGCGCCGGGCGAACTCCGCGACCGCCGCATACGCCCCCGGGTCGCCCGTCACATGCTGCCGTGGCGTCTCGCAGGTCTCCGGGGCGTCCGCGGCCGTGACCGCGCAGTGCATCTCGACGATGCGCCCGTCGGGCGCCATGAGGTTCAGGACGGAACTCAGTTCCTCGCCACCGGCGTTGCGGTAGTACGTACGCGCCCAGATGTCCCTCCCCCGCGTCAGCACACAGGTCTGTGCCTCGATGCCGTCCCCGGAGGAGAGTGGGAGTCCGCAGCGGACGACGGTAGCCGGAGCGGAGCCCGTCAGCAGCGGGGAGCGCGCGGAGACCGGCCGCCTGGCGTCCTCGTGCGCGGGCCTGCCGCCCGCGGCGCGGTCCGCCTCACCGACCGGTCCGGCGGAGGCCACCGTGAGCGGCAGCGCGGCCATGACCGCGACCACACCCAGGAGCGCGAGCAGCCGGATCCCGCGGGGGTCGGGCCGGCCGGACCCCGGCGTGTCCTCCCTGAGGCCGAGCCCCCGCTTCCCGTGTCCCTCAGGACGCATCACCATGGGGGCGAACATATCCGCCGATCACGGGCGCCCGGTCCGGCGCACGCCCGACGCCCCTACAACTCGGGCGCGCTCACACCCTTACGAGTGAGGGCCTCCACGGCGGCGTCCACGACGGCCTCCACATCGGGGACCCAGGGCGAGGCGGAACCGGGCAGCGGAGCGCGTTCCCAGCGGATCCGCCCGTGGCCGGTCTCGGACGGGGGGAGGGCCAGATAGCCGCCCTCGCCGTGGAAGCGCAGCGAGCCGGGGACGAAGTCCTGGGCGTAGAGCAGTTCGCCCAGTTGCTCCATGGAGTACGGCGCCACGAGGATCGCCCAGCGGTGCGGCCCGGCCACCACCGGGCCGAGGCGCATGCCCTTCCGGTCGAGCGCGGCCAGAGCGCGCGAGGCCGCGAGGGCGGGCAGGCTCACCGCGCAGGGCGCCGTGCCCCCGGTGGCCAGCACGATCGGTGCGGACGGCCGGTTGGCCCACCACCAGCGCACCATGCGCGCGTCGGTGGTGGCCGCGAGCAGCCCCGGGTCGAAGGGGTGCGCGCCGGGCACCGTGCACTCCGGGTCGGGGCATCCGCAGCGGGCACGTCCCTGCGGGTCGGGTGCCACACCTGGGAGAACGGGCCACTGCCATTCGGCCGCGAAGGTCAGGGCCGCGCCGATCAGCTCAGGCTTCCCGTCGCTTCGGCTGGACAGGAGCCTGCGTCGCCTTCCGAGGATCTCGCGCATGAGCGCTCGTTCCTTTCCGTTGCACGCCTGGCAACACCGAGGACCACATCACACCATGTGTCGATCACTTCACTGTGCGTACCTGCTGGCGCATCACGCCCTTGTCGTGGACAAGGGGAACCCCTCTGGGCCGAGCGTTGGCTGCATCCGCGTCCATACTGCGCCCATTCACCAGCATGGGCATGGCGCGGGGTGGCGGCACCTGGCGATTCGCCGTCCCGCTCTTGCTCGCTGCCTCCACCACGGGAGGATGGGGCTCGGCCGTCGGTGGTGAAGACGCCCGGGTCCGGTGCCAGGTTCCGGGTGATCCCCAACCACCCCTGGCCTTCACCGAGTACGTACCCATCACGACCGCTGTGACGCTCTGTCGAACAAGGCCAGTCGACCGCAATGAGGCGATACCCGAGGCGATTTTAAGCCAACTTTGCTTCCCCGCACGAGAGTAAGGGCGTCCCATGGACACCAGGAATCCCCGCAGGACAATGCTGGACATCCCCTTACGAGTGCGTGTACATGTGGAGACACCGCTAGCGGCGCAGATTGACATGGGGGTTTGCGATGCTATCGAGCAATATGCACCGGTTCGAAAGCCGGACGCCATGAACGCTCCTCACCCTCCGAAAGTGGCCGGAATCGATCCCACGGTTCCTCCACCCGCACAGACTGTCGCGCCGACACCGGCCACCACGGGTGCCCCTTCGGCCGCCCCCACCGCGCCCGCCGCTCCAGGAGCCGTGCTCCAGGACCGTCTCGCCGGCTGGATCTCCGATCTGACGACCCTCCACGAACTCACCGAGCGTCTGGCGCGCACGCGTTCACTCGCCGACGCGGTCCAGGAACTGCTGCGCGCCGGAGCCGCCCTGGTGGGCGCCCGGCGCGGTCTCGTCGTCCTGGAGCCCCGCGACGGCCTCGGCCCCGACACCACGATCGGCCTCGGCCTCGCCCGCGCCGACCTCGGACACATCGAGACCGTGCCGCGCGGTTCCCTGCCGTACGGCAGGATCCTCGACGGACTGCCCGGCAGCGAGCGCGAGATCGCCCAGCCGGATCTGTTCTCCGAGGACGGGCTCGACCCCCGCCACCGCGAGGTGGCCTCCCGGCTCGGCTACGCCGCGAGCTACGCACTCCCCCTGTCCAGCGAGGCGGCCGGCCGCCTCGGCGCCGCGGTGTGGCTCTACGACGAACCCGCCGAGCCGGTCGAGCGCCAGCGCCACCTCGTCGGCCTCTACGCCCGCTACGCCACCGAGCACGTGGCGCGGATGGTCGAGATCGAGCGCACACGTGCGTACATGACGACGATCTCCGAGGAACTGCTGCCCACCCGGCTGCCCCGGGTCGCCGGCGTCCAGCTCGCCGCGCGCCGCCGCGCGGGCCCGCGCGGCGGCGGCGACTGGTACGACGCGCTGTCGCTGCCCGACGCCGCACTCGGCCTCGCGGTCGGTTCCGTGACCGGGTCCGGGCCCAGCGCGATCGCCGCCATGGGACGGCTGCGGGCCTCCCTGCGCGCCTACGCGGTGATGGAGGGCGAGGACCCGGTGGCGGTCCTCTCCGACCTGGAGCTGCTGCTGAGGCTCACCGAGCCCGCCCGTTCCGCCACCGCCCTGTTCGCGTACTGCGAGCCCGTGCTGCGCCGGCTCACGCTCGCCGGCGCCGGACACAGCCCGCCGCTCGTGATCGGCCCGCGGCGCACCGAGTTCGTCGAGACCTCGCTGTCGGCGCCCCTCGGGATGCTGGCCTGCTGGGAGGCGCCGAGCATCGAGCTGACCGCGGAGCCGGGCGAAACCGTCCTGCTGTACACCGACGGGCTGCTGCATCGCACCGGAGACTCCCTGGACCGCGCCTTCGCCCGGCTGCACGCGGCGGCCGCCGGTGTGCCGAGGCCGCTGCGCACCGACCCGGGGGCGGTCGCCGACCACGTCCTGCGCACGGTGCTGCCCGACGGTCTGGACCAGGCGGACAGCACGGAGGACGTGGTGCTGCTGGCGGCCCGGTTCGAGTGAGGGCACGACTGCCCTCGGTGACCCGGCCGGCCTCGGTCCCCCGGCGCCTTCGGTAACAGGCGCTCCGGCCCTGGGCCCCCTTCTGTACGACCGTACGATGGTGGGGGCCCAGTGCCGTATCGAAGGAGGATGACCGTGGCGGACGAGCTCACCCCGGCCGTGTCGGATCCTGCTGCTGACGCAGCGGACCCGGACGGGACCGAGGAGCCGATCAAGCAGCGCAAGAACGGCCTGTACCCGGGCGTTTCCGACGAGCTGACCGAGAGCATGAAGTCCGGCTGGGCCGACACCGAGCTGCACGACCTGCAGCCCATCGCCCAGGCCGCCGAGACCGCCGCCCGCCGTGCCGCCCTGTCCGCGCGCTTCCCGGGCGAGCGTCTGGTGATCCCCGCGGGCAACCTGAAGACCCGCTCCAACGACACGGAGTACCCCTTCCGTGCCTCCGTCGAGTACGCGTACCTCGCCGGCAACCAGACCGAGGACGGCGTCCTCGTTCTCGAGCCGGCCGCGGACGGCCACACCGCGACGCTCTACCTGCTGCCCCGCTCCAACCGGGAGAACGGCGAGTTCTGGCTCTCCGGCCAGGGCGAGCTGTGGGTCGGCCGCCGCCACTCGCTCGCCGAGTCCGAGCAGCTGTACGGCATCCCGGCGTCGGACGTGCGCGAACTGCCCGCGAAGCTGAAGGAGGCCACCGGCCCGGTCCGGGTCGTCCGCGGCTACGACGCGGGCATCGAGACCGCGCTGCACGACAAGGTCACCGCCGAACGCGACGAGGAACTGCGCGTCTTCCTCTCCGAGGCCCGTCTGGTCAAGGACGACTTCGAGATCGGCGAGCTGCAGAAGGCCGTCGACTCGACCGTGCGCGGCTTCGAGGACGTGGTGAAGGTCCTCGACAAGGCCGAGGCCACCTCCGAGCGCTACATAGAGGGAACGTTCTTCCTGCGCGCCCGCGTGGAGGGCAACGACGTCGGCTACGGCTCCATCTGCGCGTCGGGCCCGCACGCCTGCACGCTGCACTGGGTGCGCAACGACGGCCCGGTCCGCTCCGGGGACCTGCTCCTGCTGGACGCGGGCGTGGAGACGCACACGTACTACACCGCCGACGTCACCCGCACGCTGCCGGTCAACGGCACCTACAGCGAGATCCAGAAGAAGATCTACGACGCCGTGTACGAGGCCCAGGAGGCCGGCATCGCTGCGGTGAAGCCGGGCGCCAAGTACCGCGACTTCCACGACGCCGCCCAGCGGGTGCTGGCCGAGCGGCTGGTCGAGTGGGGCCTGGTCGAGGGACCGGTGGAGCGCGTGCTGGAGCTGGGCCTGCAGCGCCGCTGGACCCTGCACGGCACGGGCCACATGCTCGGCATGGACGTCCACGACTGCGCGGCCGCCCGCACGGAGGCGTATGTGGCGGGCACGCTGGAGCCGGGCATGGTGCTCACGGTCGAGCCGGGCCTGTACTTCCAGGCGGACGACCTGACCGTCCCGGAGGAGTACCGGGGCATCGGCGTCCGCATCGAGGACGACATCCTGGTCACGGAAGACGGCAGCCGAAACCTTTCGGCGGGCCTGCCGCGGCGCTCCGACGAGGTCGAGGCGTGGATGGCGTCCCTGAGGGGCTGACACGGACGTCCCCGAGGGACTGATGCGGACGTCCCTGAAGGGCTGACACGTACATCCCCATGGGGCCGGTTCGGGTGTGAAGGGCCGGGTGACCGCGGAACGGCGGTCACCCGGCCTTTCGCATGAGCCGGGTGCCGCCGCCCGTCGGCGAACACGGCGCCCACGCGGGGAGACTCGACCTGGAGCCTGGGGAGCCGGTGGGGGCTGCGGCTACACGGCCGCCAGCGGGGTGCCCTGCTTCCACTTCAAGGTCTTGTCGAAGCTCACCACCGCCCCGTCGCGCCCCGGCGTGCTGCCGATGTGGACGTGGTCGGCGAGTTCCTCGATGAGGCACAGGCCCCGGCCGTGCTCCGCGTCGGCACAGCTCGGCAGGGTGACGGGACGGGGTCTGCCGGCAGGGAAGCCCGGGCCCGAGTCGGCGACTTCGATGCGGCACGTCTCACCGTCGAGGTACGCCGTCACCCGGTACGCCTCCGACATGCCGCCGTGGGCGGTCCCGCCGTGCTCGACCGCGTTGGCGCAGGCCTCGCTCAGGGCGACGGAGAGGTCGTAGGAGATGTCGGGGTCGACGCCCGCGCTCTCCATCGTTCCCATCAGGAGCCGCCGGGCGAGCGGCACGCTCGCAGCTTCGCGCCGCAGATGGAGTGACCACCAAATGCTCATGCTCCAGCCTCCTGGCCGCGGCTCGACATACCGTTACGTATTGCCGCGGGTGCGGGACCGCAATCACCCGAGCGAGGAGATCCCGCCCGTACGGCGGATGCGCCGGAGCCGGGAACGGGTGTAGGCACGCGGCCTGCATCAGCGGAGCGCGATCTTCCGGCACCCCGCTTCACATACCGCGTGAAAGCCACCTTGCGGACCTGCCCCACGAGCCCGGGACGGTCAGTGCGATGATGAGGCCGCCATGAGTGCCCCCCACCAGCGCACGGCGCGCACCGGATGCGATCTGCGGATCCTGCGGGCCGCGGTGTTCGCCGCGGTCTGCGTCGTGCTGGCCGGGGCCGGGCACGGACTCGCGTCCTGCGCCACGGTTCCGCTGTGGACGCTGGGCGCCGGCTTCCTCGGCGTGTTCGCCGTCACGGCCCTGCTCGCCGGGCGGGAGCGCTCGCTGCCCGGCATCACGGGACTCCTCGTGGTGGGCCAGACCGTGCTGCACACCCTGTTCGGGCTCGGGCAGCACTCCGGTGCCTCGCCGATGACGTCGATGGCGTCCATGACCTCGACGGCCTCGGACGCGACGGCGACGGCCGATGCGACGCTCGTGGCACGGGCCGCGCACCTGCTGTGCGGCACCACCGCGGCGGCGATCTCCCCCGCGCAGGCCCAGAAGATCCTCGCCGACGCGCGGCTCGGCACCGGCGGGGACATGGCCGCCATGCACCACCCCGCGGACGCGCTGTCGACCGCGGCCGGTTCCTGGTGGTCGGTGCTGCCGTCGGTGACCATGCTGCTCGGCCATGTCCTCGCGGCCGTCGCCACCGGGTGGGTGCTGCGCCACGGGGACATGGCGCTGCTGCGGCTCATGCGCCTGTCCGCGCACGGGGTCGCGGAAGGGGCGCTCGTACGGTCCCTGCGGTCGTCGTTCGCCCTGGTACGCGCCCTGCTGGCCGGGCTTCCCGCGACTCCGGAAGCGGGCGTGCGCGCCCCGCGCACCGCGTTCCTGCTGCCGCCGAAGCCGCGGACGACCGCGCTGCGGCACGCGGTGATCCGGCGCGGACCGCCCTCCTCCACTCCCCGCGTCCTCGCCGCCTGACGCGACGCGCCGCTCCCTCGTCCTTGCGGAAGGGGCCGCCGTCGCGCGGCACGCGCGCGTGCCCGTGAGGTGCCACGACCGTGGCCATCCCCGCGCACGCGCCCTCTCCTCGTCAACGGACTCTCACTCGGAGTGGAGTGTTCTCACGTCATGAAAACCATCAAGGGTTCCCTGAAGGCGTCCCGGGTCGCCGTCACCGGTGCCGCCGCCGCGTCGGCCGTCCTGTTCCTGTCCGTCCCCGCGTTCGCGCACGTCACCGTGCAGCCGGAGGGCGCGGCCGCCAAGGGTGACTACGCGGTCGTCGACTTCAAGGTCCCGAACGAGCGCGACAACGCCTCGACCACCAAACTCGAGGTCGCCTTCCCGGCCGACCATCCGCTCGCCTCGGTGATGCCGCAGCCGATCGACGGCTGGAAGGCGCAGGTCACCAAGTCCAAGCTCGACAAGCCGCTCACCCTGCACGGCCGGCAGATCGACGAGGCGGTCACCAAGGTCACCTGGACCGCCACCGGCAAGGGCATCGAACCGGGCTACTTCCAGAAGTTCCCGCTCTCCGTCGGCCAGCTCCCCGAGGACACCGACCAGCTCGTCTTCAAGGCCCTCCAGACGTACTCGAACAACGAGGTCGTGCGCTGGATCGAGCCGCAGAAGGCGGGGCAGGAGGAGCCCGAGAACCCGGCCCCGGTGCTCCCGCTGAGCGCCGCCTCCGCCGGCCACCACGGCTCCCAGGCCGAGGACGCCTCCGCCACCTCGGCCGCCGAGGACACCACGTCCGAAGCCTCCGCCGACACCAGTGACACCACCGCCCGCGTCCTCGGCGTCGCGGGCATCGTGGTCGGTGCGGCGGGTGTGGCCTACGGCGTGCTGGCCGGCCGCCGGCGCACCAGCCAGACCTGAGCCCCGGCCCACCTCCCCACCCGCGCCGGGGTCGCACGGCATCGCCGTGACGCGCCCCGTACGACCCCGGCGCCCACCAGCCCCTACATCGGGAACATTTCTCTATGCGCACCAAGAAGAAGCTCGCCACGGCCGCCCTCCTCGCCGCCGCGTTCACCCTCTCCGCCTGCGGATCCGGCGGCAGCGGCAACCAGCCGGCCGCCGTGGTCTCCGCCGAGTCCGGCGCGGACAAGGCCGCCACCGTGCTCGACCCGCCGTTCACAAAGCCGGACCTCGTCCTCACCGACACCCACGGCAGGCCGTACGACCTGCGCGCGCAGACCAAGGGCAAACCGACGCTGGTCTACTTCGGCTACACCCACTGCCCCGACGTCTGCCCGCTCACCATGAACAACCTCGCCGTCGCCAAGAAGGAGGTGGAGAAGAACAAGGAGCTGACCCAGGCGCAGAAGGACTCGCTGCGGATCGTGTTCGTCACCACCGACCCCGAGCGCGACACGCCCGCCGCGCTCGGCACGTGGCTCCAGGGCATCGACCCCGACATCGTGGGCCTGACCGGCGACTTCGCCAAGGTCCAGGCCGGCGCCCGCACCCTGGGCATCAGCATCGAGGCGCCGAGGAAGGAGAAGGACGGCAAGATCGTCTCCACCCACGGCACCCAGGTCATCGCGTTCTCGCCGAAGACCGACGGGGGTTATCTGCTCTACGGCCAGGACGCCACCGTCGACGACTACACCAAGGACCTCCCCAAGATCATCAAGGGGGAGAACCCGTGAACCTCCGCCTCGGCCGGATCGCCGCGCTGACGGCGGCGGGCCTGGTGCTCGCGGGCTGCGGCGGCTCCGGCGGCACGTCCTCGGCCGCACCCGAGCTGAAGATCACCGGCGCCTACATGCCCGCACCCGTCACCAGCGACATGGCGGCCGGCTTCTTCACCGTCACCAACTCCGGCGGCGCGGACACCCTCACCTCCGTCACGAGCAGCCTCGCCGGCGACGTCACGCTGCACTCCACCAAGGACGGCACGATGGAGGAGGAGACGTCGTTCGCCGTGCCCGCGGACGGCAGACTCGACTTCGCGAGCGGCGGCAACCACCTCATGTTCGAGCACCTCAGCCGCAAGCCGAAGCAGGGCGACACGGTGCCGGTACAGCTGCACTTCGCCAAGTCCGGAACGGTCACGGTCGAGATGCCGGTGAAGTCGGCGACGTACCAACCGACGGCCGGGAACTGAGAGAGGGATCACCGTGACGCAGGCCATCGCTCCCGACGCGCGCGCCCGGAGGAACATCCGCACGGCACCCCCGCGCACGCGCCGTCCGCGGGCGCTCACCGCACTGTCGGCGCTGCTGCTCGCCGTCATGGGCGTGCTCTTCGGCGGGGCCGCGCCCGCCTCCGCGCACGCCGCACTGGTCGGCAGCTCCCCCGCGCAGGGAACGGTGGTCGACACGGCGCCCACCCAGGTGACCCTCACCTTCTCCGAGAACGTCGCGCTCTCCGACGGCTCGCTCCAGGTCCTCGATCCGCACGGACGGCGCGTCGACACCGGGAAGCCGTCCAACCTGAGCGGGACGATCTACGGGGTGGGGGTGCGCGCGGGGCTGCCCAAGGGCACGTACACCGTCACCTACCAGGTGGTGTCCGCGGACAGCCACCCCGTCTCCGGCGCCTTCACCTTCTCCGTTGGCGCGCCGTCCGCGACCACGGTCCAGGACTCCGCGCCCCCCGCGGGCGGCGGGGTCGTCGGCTGGCTCTACGGCTTCGCACGCTACGTCTCCTACGCCGGGTTCATCGTCCTGGTCGGCGGCGCGGCCTTCGTGCTGGCCTGCTGGCCGCGGGGCGCCGGGGTACGGGCGGTGCAGCGGCTCGTGGTCTCCGGGTGGGTGGCCCTCACCTCGGCGACGCTCGCGCTGCTGCTCCTGCGCGGTGCGTACACCGGCTCGGGGAAGGTCGCGGACATCTTCGACATGTCCCTGATCGGGCAGGTGCTCCAGACCAAGGCCGGGGCGGCGCTGGTCTCCCGGCTGCTGCTGCTCGCGGCGGGGGCGCTGTTCATCGCGGTGCTCTTCGGGGCGTACGTACGACGGGACGCGGAGGCCGCCGACGCCGGGAGCGCGGCGGGGGCTTCCGCGGACGCCGACGACCGCCGCGCCGGGGAGGGCACGTCCGGTGGCGACTCCTCCGGCGAGAGTGCCGCCCGGGACGCCGAGAAGCGGGACCTCACCTTCGGACTCGCCCTCGGCGGGACCGTCGTGGCGGCGGGGCTCGCGGCGACCTGGGCGATGGCCGAGCACGCCTCGACCGGCATCCAGACCGGTATCGCGATGCCGGTCGACGTGCTGCATCTGCTGGCCGTCGCCGTCTGGCTGGGCGGGCTCACCGCGCTGCTCGTGGCGCTGTACCGGGCACCCTCGATCGAGGGTGCGGCCGTCGGACGCTTCTCACGCCTCGCGTTCGGGAGCGTGGTCGCGCTGACCGCGACCGGGGTCTACCAGGCGTGGCGCCAGCTCGGCTCGTGGTCCGCCCTGACCGGGACGTCGTACGGGCAACTGCTGCTCGTGAAGGTCGCGCTGGTCGCCGTGCTGGTGGGCATCGCCCGGTTCTCCCGGCGCTGGACGGCGCGGCTGGCAAAAGCCCCGGTCGAGACGGCCGAGGCAGCCGAGGCGATGGACACGACGGAGAGGGAACACACGGCGTCGCAGAAGCGCGCGACCACGGCGGCGAAGGAAACGGCGAAGGAAACGGCGAAAGCGTCGACGCGGGGAAGCGCGGCCCGCTCCGAGCGTGCCGCGCAGCTCGCCCGGCAGCAGGCCGCCATGACCGCGGCCCGGGCCAGACGCGCCCGCGAGGCCGACCCCGTACGGTCGGGCCTGCGCCGCTCCGTGCTCGCCGAGGCGGGCGTCGCGGTCGTCCTCCTCGCCGTCACCACCGTGCTGACCACGACCGAGCCGGGGCGTACGGAGGAGGCGGCCAGGGCGGCCACCGCGTCCGCCTCGCAGCGGTCCGGCCCCCTGTCGCTGAAGATCCCCTTCGACACGGGCGGCCAGGACGGCAAGGGCACCGTGGAGGTCACCCTCGACCCGGCCCGCGTCGGCGACAACGAGATGCACCTCTACGTGGTGCACCCGAACGGAAAGGTCTTCGACGTCCCCGAGGTCAAGGTCGCCTTCACCCTGGAGGCCAAGGACATCGGACCGCTCCCCATCGCGCCCGACCGCATCTCCACCGGGCACTGGTCGGCGAGCGGTGTGCAGATTCCCATGGCGGGCGACTGGAAGATCGCGGTGACCGTCCGGACCTCCGACATCGACCAGGCAACCGTGAACAAGAACGCGAAGATCGGCTGAACCGCACCATGGCTGACCAGTCCACGCCGGAGGCGCCCTCCGAGGGCATCCCCTCCCAGAAGTCGCCGCGCCGCCCCACCTCCAAGGGCTCACCCAGGGGAGCCGCGGCCAAGAGGTCCTCCGGGAAGGCCGCTGCCGACACCGCCGGCACGGCCGTTTCCGGGGCCTCCGAAAGGACCGCTGCCGGGGCGTCCCCAGAAAACGCCTCCGGTAGGAGCGCCCCCGCAAAGGCCGTTCCGGGCACGAGCGCCCCCGAGGATGCCGTTTCCGGCAACGCCCTTCCCCCGGGGGTGATCTCGCGGCGGCGGCTCCTCGGGACGGCCGGGGCCACCGGGCTGGCGCTGGGCGCTGCGGGCGGAGCCGCCGGATACGCGGCGGCGCCCTCCGACAAGGCCGTGCCCCTGACCTCGCTCGGCACGGACCGGGCGATGTTTCACGGGAAACATCAGCCCGGTATCACCGACGCCCTCCACGCACGTGGCCATCTCACCGCCTTCGACCTGGCCGCGGGTGCGGGCCGCAAGGAGGCCGCCGCGCTGCTGCGCCGCTGGTCGGCCACCGCCGAGCGGCTGATGGCGGGCGAGGCGGCCCCCCACGACGACACCGATGTCGCCCGTGACGCCGGCCCCTCGGCCCTGACGATCACCTTCGGCTTCGGGAACAGCTTCTTCTCCCGGACGGGTCTGGAGAAGCAGCGCCCGTCCGCCCTGGATCCGCTTCCCGCCTTCTCCTCCGACCGGCTGGACAAGTCCCGCAGCGACGGCGACCTGTGGGTCCAGATCGGTGCCAACGACGCGCTCGTCGCCTTCCACGCCCTGCGAGCCATCCAGAAGGACGCGGGCGGTGCGGCGCGGCTGCGCTGGCAGATGAACGGCTTCAACCGCTCCCCGGGCGCCACCGCACACCCCATGACGGCACGCAACCTGATGGGCCAGATCGACGGCACCCACAATCCGAAGCCGGCCGACACCGACTTCGACCAGCGGATCTTCGTCCCCGCCTCCGGTGACCCGGCATGGATGGCGAACGGCTCGTACGCGGTCGTACGCCGGATCCGCATGCTCCTCGACGACTGGGAGAAGCTCTCGCTCCAGGCCCAGGAGGCGGTCATCGGCCGCCGCAAGGCCACCGGGGCACCGCTCAGCGGAGGCACCGAGACGACCGAGATGGACCTGGAGAAGTCCGGTGCCGACGGCTCGCCGGTCGTGCCCCTGAACGCGCACGCCCGCATCACCCGCCCCGACCAGAACGGGGGTGCGGCGATGCTGCGCCGTCCGTTCTCCTTCCACGACGGCTTCGACCCGGACGGGACGCCCGACGCCGGCCTGCTGTTCGTCTGCTGGCAGGCGGACCCGCTGCGCGGCTTCGTTCCGGTCCAGCGCAAGCTCGACCGGGGGGACGCGCTGTCGCAGTACCTCCGCCATGAGGCGAGCGGCCTGTTCGCGGTGCCGGGCGGGGCGGCGAAGGGGGAGTACGTGGGGCAGCGGCTGCTGGAGGGGTGACAGAGGAGCGACCGAGGGGTGACCGGGGGACGCGACCATGGTTTTCCACAGGATCGAGCCGGGTTCCCTCGAGTCCCATTAGGGTGAGGTCATGCCAGCCAGCTATGCGTATCTCGGTCCCGAGGGCACCTTCACCGAGGTCGCCCTGCGCACGCTGCCGGAGTCCGCGACCCGGGAGCTCGTCCCGATGGTGTCGGTCCCGGCAGCGCTCGACGCCGTGCGCAACGGCGAGACCGAGGCCGCCTTCGTGCCGATCGAGAACTCGGTGGAGGGCGGCATCACGACCACGCTCGACGAGCTGGTCGCCGGTGAGCCCCTGATGATCTACCGGGAGGTCCTCCTCTCGATCACCTTCGCGCTGCTGGTCCGGCCCGGCACCAAGCTCTCCGAGATCAAGACGGTCACCGCGCACCCCGCCGCGCAGCCGCAGGTGCGCAACTGGCTGAAGGCCCACCTCCCGGACGCCGTCTGGGAGTCCGCCGCGTCCAACGCGGACGGCGCCCGCCTGGTCCAGGAGGGTCGCTACGACGCGGCGTTCGCGGGCGAGTTCGCCGCCGCGCGCTACGGCCTGGAGGCGCTGGAGACCGGCATCCACGACGCGGAGAACGCACAGACGCGGTTCGTGCTGGTCGGCAGGCCCGCCCGGCCGGCGGCTCCGACCGGCGCGGACAAGACCTCGGTCGTTCTGTGGCAGCGCGACGACCACCCCGGTGGCCTGCGCGATCTGCTGGGCGAATTCGCCGTTCGCGGTGTCAACCTGATGCTGCTGCAGTCGCGCCCGACAGGGGCGGGAATCGGGAACTACTGCTTCTGCGTCGACGCCGAGGGCCATATCTCCGACCGCCGGGTGGCCGAGGCCCTGATGGGGCTGAAGCGGATCTGTCTGCAGGTGCGGTTCCTCGGCTCGTACCCGCGCGCGGGCATCACCCCGGCCGACGTCCGGGTCCCCCCGGCGGGGACGTCGGACAACGAGTTCATGGTGGCCGCGGACTGGGTGGCGCGCTGTCAGGACGGCCGGTTCTAGCGCGTCCGGTACGACCTGCGGATTTTCGCTGTCCACAGAAGTTATCCACAGGATGGCTTCTCGATCTGGGGACAAGTCGACAACGCGGCACCTCCGGGTCGACAAATCTCTCCGCTGACCCCCCATCCGTCTACCGTCGCGTTCGACACAGTTGTCCACCCGTTCCTCTCGATCACCTCTTCGGGGTGACCTTTTTGCACTCAAAAGTGCAAGTGATGGGGTTTTGTGCGAGGAATTCTCCGCCTCGCGGAGGGCCTTCGGAGTGATCGACTCAGAAGTCCACAGATCTTCCGCACAGCCTGTGGATAACTCTTCGGGCCTGTGGACAAGCGAACCTCAAATCCCGCTCCCCACAAGGGATTCCAGTCAACCGCGGGCACTCGGAGCGCCCCCTTCCGGCGACAGTGCCTCTTTTCTTGACACGCTGCGTAATTGCCGCACAACGGAACATGCGCCACGGATCGATAAACGGAGTCGTAGGCCGGAACTCCGCACCGGTAGCCTTGAGGGGTGATTGACCTTCGCCTGCTCCGTGAGGACCCCGACCGTGTTCGCGCTTCCCAGCGCGCCCGTGGTGAGGATGTCGCGCTCGTCGACACCCTCCTCTCCGCCGACGAGCGGCGCAGGTCGTCCGGCGTCCGCTTCGACGAGCTCCGTTCCGAGCAGAAGGCGCTCGGCAAGCTGATCCCCAAGGCCTCCGGCGACGAGAAGGCCGAGCTGCTCCAGAAGGCGGGCCGGCTCGCCGCCGACGTCAAGGCGGCCGACGCCGAGCAGCACGAGGCCGAGGAGGAGGCCAAGCGGCTGCTGCTCCAGCTCGGCAACCTGGTGCATCCCGACGTCCCGGTCGGCGGCGAGGAGGACTTCGTCGTCCTGGAGACGTACGGCACCATCCGCGACTTCGGCGCCGAGGGCTTCGAGCCCAAGGACCACCTCGAACTCGGCGAGGCACTCGGCGCGATCGACGTCGAGCGGGGCGCGAAGGTCTCGGGCTCGCGCTTCTACTACCTGACGGGCGTCGGCGCCCTGCTGGAGCTGGCGCTCGTCAACGCGGCGATGGCACGGGCCGCGGATGCCGGGTTCACCCCGATGCTCACCCCCGCCCTGGTCCGCCCGCGCGCCATGGAGGGCACCGGCTTCCTCGGCCAGGCGGCGGAGAACGTGTACCACCTGGAGAAGGACGACTTCTACCTGGTCGGCACCTCCGAGGTCCCGCTCGCCGCGTACCACATGGACGAGATCATCGACGCGGACCAGCTGCCGCTGCGCTATGCGGGCTTCTCCCCGTGCTTCCGCCGCGAGGCCGGCACCTACGGCAAGGACACGCGGGGCATCTTCCGTGTGCACCAGTTCGACAAGGTCGAGATGTTCTCGTACGTCGACCCCGAGGACGCCGAGAACGAGCACAAGCGGCTGCTGGAGTGGGAGAAGGAGTGGCTCAACGCCCTTGAGCTGCCGTTCCAGGTCATCGACGTGGCGACGGGCGACCTGGGCGCGTCCGCCTCGCGCAAGTACGACTGCGAGGCCTGGATCCCCACCCAGGGCAAGTACCGCGAGCTGACCTCGACCTCCAACTGCGACAGCTTCCAGGCCCGCCGTCTGTCGGTCCGTATGCGGGACGGCAAGAAGGTGCAGCCGCTGGCGACGCTGAACGGCACGCTGTGCGCCGTGCCGCGGACGATCGTGGCGATCCTGGAGAACCACCAGCTGCCCGACGGCTCCGTGCGGGTGCCCGAGATCCTGCGCCCGTACCTGGGCGGCCGGGAGCTGCTGGAGCCCGTCGCCAAGTGAGCACGGACGACTCCGCCCGATTTCCCTGCCACCTGATCGCGACCGACCTCGACGGGACGCTTCTGCGTCCCGACGAGACGGTTTCCGCGCGCACGCGTGCGGCGCTCGCCGCGGCCACCGCGGCGGGCGCGGCGCACATCGTCGTCACCGGCCGCTCGGTCCCCTGGACCCGGCACATCCTCGACGACCTCGGATACCGGGGGCTCGCGGTGTGCGGCCAGGGGGCGCAGGTGTACGACGCGGGGGAGCACCGGCTGCTGACGTCGGTGACCCTGGACCGGCAGATCGCGGGTCTCGCGCTGGCGAAGATCGAAGCCGAGGTGGGCCCGCTGCTGCTGGCGGCGAGCCGGGACGGGCTGGACGGGGAGGTCCTGGTCGCCCCCGGTTACCGGGTCCACGACGGGCCGCTGCCGTACCAGCCGATCAAGGACGCGGCCGACCTGTGGTCGGCGCCGCTGAACAAGGTGTACCTCCAGCACCCGACCCTGAGCGACGACGAGCTGGCCGAGGCGGCGCGGCAGGCCGCCGGGGGCCTGGTCGGAATAACCATGGCGGGCGAGGGGATAGTGGAGATCCTTCCGCTGGGCCTGACGAAGGCCACGGGTCTGTCACTGGCGGCCCGCCGCCTGGGGATGAAGGCCACGGACACGATCGCCTTCGGCGACATGCCGAACGACATCCCGATGTTCGCGTGGGCCGGCCACAGCGTGGCCATGGCCAATGCGCACGAGGACCTCAAGGCGATCGCGGACGAGGTGACGCTGTCCAACGAGGAGGACGGCATCGCGGTGGTACTGGAACGGCTGCTCGGATAGATCCGGGCGGCGTGGCCTCGTAGATCCGGGTGGTGTTGTCTCCTGGATCCGGGCGGCGTCGCCTCACGTGTCTCGCGGAGGATGCGCGGATCGAACGCGCGCGGGGACTGACCCCGACCACGGCCTGCTGGTGATCGAACACAGCGCAAGCCGGTGCCTTGCCACTCGGCCAATCCTCCGGGTGGGCGGCCCACGCGAATCCCTTCGCGTGCTCGAAGCGGCCGCCCCGGGCAGCTCCCCGCGCGAAGCGGGCTCGACGGAGGGGTGACTACTCCGGAGCCCGCCGCGGGCTGCCCTGTCGGGAGCTGGGCGTACTGCCGTGCAGGGACATCGCCCGGCTCCTCTCCCCGGCCATGGCGCCGGCTCGGTCCGGCGTCGTGGGCTCCACTGTGCCCGTCCGCCGGTATCGGACGCCACCGAATAAAACGCCACCAAAGGACGTCACGGGATAGAACGCACCGGCCCCGCCGCGGCCACGACCGCTACCGGCGGCGCCATCTGCGGCGGCGCGCCTTGCTGAAGAACCAGCCGGCGGGCGGCTCGTCCGAGCGCCACGGCTGGGGGTCGGGTGCCTGGTTCCGCCAGCGCGCGGCCAGCATCCGGGCACGCGCGGAGGGCTCCGTCGTCGGCGCGGACCGTATGAAGTCCTCGTCGAGCACGGCGCCGTCCCAGGCGTCCTTGGCCTCGTCCAACCCTTCGCCCCCTGCTCCCTCCGCTGTCATCCTCAGTCCTTTCCGCAGCGCATCCCCTGTGCCCAGTGTGCCGAGGCAGAGGTGAAGCCGCTGTCAAAAACGCCTTCGAAAGAGACAAGAACGGCGGCGCGCCTCCGAGCCGTCCGCGGGTGCGGTCCCCGTCCGGGCCGCACCCGCGCCGGAGCCCCGCCGGGGCCCCACGGCGTCGGTCACTCCTCGCCCGCCAGGGTCAGCGTGCGCAACTTCCGTCCCGCGTACCAGGTGGCTGCCAGGGTCACCGCGATCAGCAGCACCGTCGCGGTGGTCAGTCCGACGTCCGAGGTGACGAGCGAGCTGTCGGAGACCTTGTGCGCCACGGCGAGCGACCACTGCTGGACGCTGAGCGTGCGCGCCCCGGAGACCAGCGACCCGAAGAGCGCCTCCCAGACCAGCGCGTAGACCAGCCCGAAGACCACGGCGTGCCGGCTCACCGTGCCGAACAGCAGGAACAGCGCGGCATAGGCGATGGAGGCGACCAGCGCCGCCACCGTGTACGCGACCGCGATCTGCTGGCCGTTGCCGTTGAGGATCATGCCCGCGACGAACGTCGGCAGCGCCGAGAACGCCATGGTGACCGCGATGGCGACGATCAGCTTGGTGACGATGATCGTGGACCGCTTCACCGGCTTGGCCAGCAGATACAGCACCGAGCCGTCGTCGATCTCGGGCCCGATCGCGCCGGTGCCCGCGATGACGCCGATGATCGGCACCATGGTGGCGAGCGCGAACCCGCCGAGCACGTCGTGCGCCACCTGGTCGTCGGCGCCGGTCAGCGCCCGGACGACCACGGAGATCACGATCAGCAGAACAGGCAGCGCGCCGAGGATGAGGGCCCGGCGGCGGCCGAGCAGGCCCCGGTAGGTCAGCCGGGCGACTGTGGGGTCGTACATCTTCGGCCTCCTACGCCGCGACCAGATACGAGAAGACGGACTCGAGGGACTCGTCGGACGGCGACACCGTGAGCAGCCGGATGCCGTGCTCGCGCGCGACCTTCGGCAGCAGGGCCGTGAACCGGCCGAAGTCCACCGCCTGGATGCGCAGTGCGCCCTCCACGAGGTCGACCTCGATGCCGGACGTCGACGGGTCGGCGATCAGCGCCGCCGCGAGCACCCGGTCGTCGCTGGAGCGCACCAGGTAGCGGTGCGGACGGTCGGTCATCAGACGGCGGATCTTCCGGAAGTCGCCGCTCGCCGCGTGCCGTCCGGCGACGATCACCTCGATGTGCGAGGCGAGTTGCTCGACCTCTTCGAGGATGTGGGAGGAGAAGAGCACCGTGCGGCCCTCGGCGCCCATGCGGCGCAGCAGGTCCATCAGCTGCATGCGCTGGCGCGGGTCCATGCCGTTGAACGGCTCGTCGAGCAGCAGCAGCGACGGATCGTGCACGAGGGCGGACGCCATCTTCACGCGCTGGCGCATGCCTTTGGAGTACGTGGAGATCTTCCGGTCCTGCGCGTACTCCATCTCGACCGTGGCGAGCGCCCGCTGCGCGGCCTTCGCGCCCAGACCGTGCAGTTCCGCGTTGGCGACGACGAATTCGCGGCCGGTGAGGAAGTCGTACATCGCCTCACGCTCGGGGACGAGGCCGATGTGCCGGTAGATCTCCTCGTTGCGCCACACGGGCTGTCCGTCGAGGGTGACGGAACCGGTGGAGGGGGCGAGGAAGCCGCCCATCATGTTGATGAGGGTGGACTTCCCGGCGCCGTTCGGGCCCAGCAGGCCGGTGACGCCGGGGCCGATCGTCATCGTGACGTCGTTGACGGCGACCACGTTGCCGAACCAGCGCGAGGCGTGGTCGACGGAAAGAGTGCTCATGGGCGCAGCCCATTCCTTGGAGGGGTGGTGGCGGGTGACGGGCGCGAAAGAGGGCTCATGGGCGCAGCC
>NZ_JBSFXK010000015.1:22027-119997 GCF_053595355.1 Streptomyces sp. NPDC002513
GCCCATTCCTTGGAAGGGTGGTGGCGGGTGACGGGCGCGAAAGAGGGCTCATGGGCGCAGCCCATTCCTTGGAAGGGTGGTGGCGGGTGACGGGCGCGAAAGAGGGCTCATGGGCGCAGCCCATTCCTTGGAAGGGTGGTGGCGGGTGACGGGCGGGCGGTCACAGTCCGGCCTTTCGGTAGCGGCGCATCAGCAGGCCGTAGCTGCCGGCGATGAGTCCCAGGACGACGAGGAGGTAGACGACTCCCTGCGCGGCCGAGGGTCCTTCCCCGCCGGGGAAGGAGGAGCTCGCGCCCAGGAATGCGGTCTGCACACCGTCGATGAGCGTGACGGGCGAGAACAGTCCCATCCAGACGATGGCGGTGGAGTTGCCCGACCGCACGTCCGCGATGGCCTGGATGGTGGAGACGGCACCGTACGAGATGGTCAGGACGGCGATGACGGCCGCGATGCCGAAGCCACGCCGGGGGGTGGCCGCGGCGATGACCAGGCTGATGCCGGAGAACAGCAGGGAGAGCAGGGCCACGGAGACCAGTCCCTCGGCGAATCCCTTCGTCTGGTGGCCGAAGTCCAGCTTGGCGAGCAACGCCCCCACGTAGAGGACGAGCAGCGGTGCGGCCGTCAGGATGAACATCGCGGAGGCCAGGGCCGCGTACTTGGCGCGGACGTAGTCGGAGGTCTCGATGGGGCGCGAGAAGTACAGGGGAATGGTCTTGAAGCGCAGGTCCCGGGAGACCGACTGGGGCGCCTGGGAGGCGACGTACAGACCGATGACGGCCTGCATGATGATCGCGTAGCGCGTGTACTCGACGGGCAGGTCCTTCGCCTTCGTGGCGACCGCGACCGCGACCATGATCAGCGCGGGCGCGCACATCACCACGAAGAGCAGCATCGGCAGCACCTTGGACTTCACCGAGCGGCCGAGGCCATAGGCGCCGCGCAGGGACTGCGAGTACAGCGAGCGGCGGGCGTAGGCACGGCCCAGGCGCGGCCCGTCGTAGCTGCGGTAGCCGATGTTGTGGATCCGGGTCTGCTCGGCCTCACGGGCCGTGGGCTGCTCAACCGCCATGGCCGACCGCCTCCTTCCGCTGCTCGTCGCTGTCCTTGAAGACCTCCGCGATGTGGTGCCTGCGCTGTTCCATGCGCACCAGGCCGAGGCCCAGGTCGGCGACGACATCCCGGACCAGGTCGTACGTCTGCTCCCCCGCAGCGGTCAGCAGCAGGACGTGCCCGGCGCCCGGCAGCCCGCTGCCGTCGTGGGCGGTCACCCCGCGCGCGTGGAGCGCGTCGCGTACCGCGCGCGTGCCGTCCGGGTGCTCGTCGGTGTCGGTGACCTCGATCGCGAGGGTCGTGGTGGTCTGGGTGAAGTCCCGGGTCGAGCTGGAGCGCAGCAGTTTGCCGCCGTCGATGACGACGACGTAGTCGCAGGTGCGCTCCAGTTCGCCCAGCAGGTGCGAGGTGACCAGGACCGAGATCCCGAAGTCGGTGTACACGCGGCGGATCAGGCCGAGCATCTCGTCGCGGCCGACCGGGTCGAGGCCGTTGGTCGGCTCGTCCAGGAACACCAGTTGGGGGTCGTGGACCAGGGCCTGGGCGAGCTTCACGCGCTGCTTCATGCCGGTCGAGTAGCCGCCGATGGGGCGGTAGCGCTCCTCGTACAGACCGACATGGCGCAGGGTGTCCGCGGTGCGCTCACGGGCGGCGGCCGGGGGCAGCCCGGACATTCGCGCCATGTGGACGACGAACTCGGTGGCCGACACATCGGGCGGCAGGGCGTCGTGCTCCGGCATGTACCCCACGCGCTCACGGATGGCGCCGCCCTTGGTGGCGACATCGAGGCCGAGCACCTCGGCTCGGCCCTCGGTGGCGGGGGACAGACCCAGCAGGATCTTGATCAGTGTGGACTTGCCGGCTCCGTTGGCGCCGACGAGCCCCGTCACACCGGGTCCGACATCCACGGAGAGCCGGTCAAGCGCGGTCACCCGGGGGTACCGCTTGCTCAGGCTTTCGGTCGCGATCACAGTCACATCCTCGACGGTAGTGACACATACCACTGCCGTCGTCAGACCGCAGAGCTGTCTGCGGGTCAGCCTCCAGTCGTACGGGCCCGTAGGGGTCCCCCTCAGGTCGAACAACCGGGCGGTCGAACTGGCCTCCGTTGTCCCCATTGCCGAGGTTGTCCACAGATGGACCGGGTCCTGTTGACGCGGTCTCTAACAAGTGCCACATTCGCCGGTGTCACGCGACGGACACCAACTGAGGCCGGCGTGGACGGCGGTGCGGTCGCGGCGGGAGGACGGCACTCACCGCCGTACCCGCGGGCCGGGCGGAGGGCAAGTGACTCTTGAGGGGGCGCGGGAGCGCCGGGTGCGGACGGGCGGGGTCGAGCTGAGCGTGGCCGAGCTGGGGGATCCCGGCCGGCCCACGGTGGTGCTCGTCCACGGCTATCCGGACAGCAAGGAGGTCTGGTCGCAGGTGGCCTCCCGGCTGGCCGGCCGGTTCCACGTGGTGCTCTACGACGTCCGCGGCCACGGCCGGTCGACGGCGCCGAGTCCGCTGCGGGGCGGGTTCACGCTGGAGAAGCTGACGGACGACTTTCTGGCCGTGGTGGACACGGTCAGCCCGGACCGGCCGGTGCACCTCGTGGGTCACGACTGGGGCTCGGTGCAGTCCTGGGAGTTCGTCACCGTCCGGCGCACCGAGGGCCGGATCGCGTCCTTCACCTCGATGTCCGGGCCGTCCCTGGACCACTTCGGACACTGGATCGGGCAGCGGGTGCACCGGCCGACCCCGCGCCGGGTGGGCGAGCTGCTCGGTCAGGGCGCCCGGTCCTGGTACGTGTATCTGCTGCGCACCCCCGCCCTGCCGGAACTCGCGTGGCGCGGCCCGCTCGGCAGACGCTGGCCGGAACTCCTGCGGCGTGCCGAGAAGCTCCCCCACGACGGCTACCCGGCCCCGACGCTGCCCGTGGACGCGGCCCACGGCGCCTGGCTGTACCGCGACAACGTGCGGCCCCGGCTGCGCAGCCCGCGTGCCGACGCCTACGCGCACGCGCCCGTGCAGCTGATCACCCCTCTCAAGGACCCGTTCCTGTCGGAGCGGCTCAACGACGAACTGGAGCGGTGGGTGCCACGGTTGACCCGCCGCACGCTGCCGGCAGGGCACTGGATCCCGCGCACCCGCCCCGACCAGGTCGCCTCGTGGATCGGGGAGTTCGTGACGTCCGTCGAGGGCGGGCGTCCGTCACCGGCGGCCGGCGGACGGTACGCGGACCGGTTCGGGGGGCAACTCGTGCTGGTCACCGGCGCGGGCAACGGTATCGGGCGGGCCACGGCGCTCGCGTTCGCCCAGGCGGGAGCGCGCGTGGTGGCCGTCGACCGGGACCCGCGGGGCGCGGCCGGCACGGTGGAGCAGGCCCGGCTGCTCGGCGCGCCCGAGGCATGGGCCGAGCAGGTCGACGTGTCGGACGAACAGGCCATGGAGAAGCTCGCCGAGCGGGTCGCCACCGACTACGGGGTGGTGGACGTGCTGGTGAACAACGCGGGGATCGGCCTGTCGGGATCCTTTTTCGACACGACCGCCGAGGACTGGCGCGGGGTTGTGGACGTCAACGTGTGGGGTGTCCTGCACAGTTGTCGTCTCTTCGGGAAGCAGATGGCCGAGCGCGGCCAGGGCGGCCACATCGTCAACATCGCCTCCGCGGCCGCGTATCAGCCCTCCAGGTCGCTGTCCGCCTACAGCACCTCCAAGGCGGCGGTCCTGATGCTCAGCGAGTGCCTGCGCGCGGAACTGGCCGGTCAGGACATCGGGGTGTCGGCGATCTGCCCCGGCTTCGTCCACACGAACATCACCTCGACCGCGCGCTTCACGGGTGTGGACGCGGAGGAGGAGAAACGGCGGCAGAGAAGGACGACGCGCCTGTACGGCCTGCGGGGATATTCACCGGAGAAGGTCGCGGACGCCATCCTGCGGGCCGTCGTGCGCAACCAGCCTGTCGTGCCGGTGACTCCGGAGGCGCACGTGCTCCGTCTGATGTCCCGGTTCGCACCAAGTGCGGTGCGTGCACTGGCTCGTTGGGAGCCACGGCTGTGATGTGTGGCTCGGGCTCGGGGGTTGGGATTCGGCTCAGTGGCGTCGACCCGTCTGACTGCCCGTCAATATCGCCTGGCTGGCACACATATCGTCAAGGTGTCTGCAAACAGGGATGAGTTGCCCAGTCCCGAGCCATCGGCGGATGGTACCGGACCTCCAATACGGCGGGGACGTAGCGCGCTTGCCGCCAGACTGTCCCAAGCGTGCTTTAACTGGACATCACTTGACGAACGCCCCATAGGGTCAGGTTGGTTATCCACAGAAGTGTCAATTCACCTGTGGATAACCGCACTTGCTTGTGGATCAAACATCCGGAACACAATCATGTGCGTGATCCGCGTCTCTCCCGCACGCTGGAAGAATGACAGAAGGGAACGACGAGAGGCGCACCGTGAGGGTGTCGAAGTACCTCTCGAAACACCTGCGGCACCAGCCGGGGCGGATCGGCCTCACACTCGACGAAGGCGGCTGGGCGGAGATCGACACGCTGCTCGCCGCGGCAGCCTCCCACGGCTTCCGGATCACCCGCGCCGAGCTGGACCGCGTGGTCGCCACCAACGACAAGAGGCGCTTCGCGATCGAGGGCACCCGCATCCGCGCCGGCCAGGGACACAGCGTGGACGTCGATCTGGGGCTGCCCCCGGCGATCCCGCCCGCGTACCTGTACCACGGGACCGTGGCGCGCCATCTGGACGCCATCCGGGCAGAGGGCCTCAACCCCATGAACCGGCACGACGTCCATCTGTCGCCGGACCGCGAGACCGCCACCCGGGTCGGGGCGCGCCGCGGCCGTCCCGTCGTCCTCGCCGTCGACGCCGGTGCCATGCGCCGCGACGGCCATGTCTTCCATGTGAGCGCGAACGGGGTGTGGCTCACCCAGGCCGTCCCGCCGCGATACCTGCGATTCCCGGGGCCGCGCTGACGCCCCGCCTCCGTTGTCCAGGCCCGTCCGATCGATCCGGTGCCCAGAGCACCCCGCGCCTCCGCTTACGCTCGACGCATGAGTCTGCGTCTGAGCACCGTGATCCTGCCGTACGTCCGCTGGCACGAGGGCGGGCGTTCCGCATGGCAGCGCGCGGAGCAGCTCGGCTTCCACACCGCGTTCACCTACGACCACCTGTCGTGGCGGTCCTTCCGCGACGGCCCCTGGTTCGGCGCCGTACCGACCCTGACGGCCGCGGCGGCCGTCACCGACCACCTGCGCCTCGGCACCCTGGTGACCTCAGTCAAGCCTTTTTCGCCTATCTCAGCGTGACTTGGGGGAATTCGCTTTGGGCAGGTGGTGGCAACGGCACTTCCGTGCTCAGATGCCGATGAGCCGGACTCGGTCACCGCACAGCCGGGCCATGTCGTCAAGGTCGGACGTCAGTATGGCCACCGGCCCGGGCTGGCGCATTGCCATCTCGGCGACAGTCGCGTCGATCGCGTACTTGTGGCCATGCAGACCTGCGGCCTTGAGCAGTTCCGCGGACGCTTTCGCTGCGCTCTCGGTCACCGGCTCGACCTTGACGCGGGACAGCACCCACCGCAGCCGGGGCATGTTCACCCGCGCATGGCTGACTTCCACAATGGTGTTGGCCCCGATGACGAAATCGGCACCCACGGCATGAAACACCTGGAACATCGCGAGGATCTTGCGGTCCTGGGCAATCCAGGCGGAGACCCCCTGGGAGTCCAGGACGACGGTCTCGACGTGCTCGTTCACGCCGCACTCGCCGACCCGCCCGCGCCCGGCGTCCCGAGAATCCTGGAGCGAGCCTCCGCCAGCTCCTCCTCGGTGAACGCCCCGTGCTCCTCCTGGTGGCGCTGCAGGTCGGCACCGAGCAGCTGGTGCCGCAGCTGACGCGCCACCGCCTCGGCCACATAACCGGAGACGTTGTCCGTGAGCTTCCTCAGTTCGGCGACCTGCTCGGTCGGCAGCGTCACCGTGATCCGTGTCGTGTCCGCCATGACGTCAGCATACTGTGATAAGCGCGCGGTGGTCGTCTCGCTCGGCACACGTCGCCGGGCAGGCGCAGGGTATCCACTGGGGCTGAGACCGAGGCCGTGCTCGCCGAAAAGGGACCACCACCGGGAGTCCGGGTTTGAGCGCGCTTGTGCCCGGCCGCCATGATGGGCCTGCCCGGCGACGGCAATCAGCCGATCAGCGCGCGGGCGCCACGTCGGACAGGGCACGTGCCTGCAGGTGAGGACAGGCCCGAACGTGTCGGGTGGTGAGCGGGGCGCGGTGAGGGCCGCCTGGAGACGATGGGGCGAATGAGCGTGGCACGGGTCGTCGTACGAGAACCACGCGCGGGCACGAGAGTCGCGCCGCCGCTGGCCACGCCGGAGGCAACCGCCTTCGCAAGGGGTCTGCTCGACCACGGCTGGGCGGCGGTGTTCCTGCCCGGCGAGCCCGCCCGCCTCGGACGGCTGCTGCTGTGGAAACCCGCCGGGGCGCTCGCAGGGGGCGGCACTGCGCCCACAGGCATCGAATCCGAGTCGGCGGAACTGGTGCTGCCGCACGGCCGGTCGGTCCGGCGACGCAGGGTGGAGGGCTACGCGCTTCCCGTCGCCCTCGCCGTGTCCGCCCTGGCCGGGGCGCAGCCGCCACATCCGTCCGCCGCCGCCTGGCAGGCCGCCGCCCGCTTCGCACTGCGGCTGCTCGCCGACGGCCGTCTCCACCCGGCCCTCACCCCGGCCGGCTACGACAGCTGGCGGGCGGGTCCCTTCACCACCGCCCACCGTCAGACGCTGGACGCCCTCGCCTCCGCCTTCCCACCCCACGCCCACTGTCTGCCCGAACCGGGCCCGAGTCCGCTGCGAATCGCCGAACCGGTCGCGCTGCTGAGGCAGTTCTGCGACGCGGTCGCCGACGACCTGGTCCGCACTCCGGCCGCGCCACTCGCCATGGGAGCCCTGCCGTACGCCTGGCGCGAGACCCGTGCCGTGCCCGCCCTGCATGAGTGGGCCGAGGAGACCGTCGCCGCGTTCACAGCCGAGGTCGGCGTCTCGCTTCGCGTCGACGTACCCGAGGGACGGCGTCGGCAGTTCCGGGCCGTCTTGCAGTTGCACACCGCGGCGGACCCGGCGCTCGTCGTCGAGGCCGCACGGCTGTGGAACGAGCCGACCGAGGTGGAGCGGCTGCTCGGCCCACGCGCCGAGGCCGAGGCGCTGCTCGCACTGCGCCGCGGTGCCCGCACATGGCCCCCTCTTCAGCGGCTGCTGAAGGACGCTGCCCCCGACGAGCTCCGGCTGACCGACGACGAAGCCTTCGACCTGCTGGGGGACGCCACCGACGCGCTGCGCGCGGCCGGTATCGACGTGCACTGGCCGCGCGAACTGGTCAAGGCGCTCACCGCGACCGCGGAGATCGGGCAGCGCACCGCCCCCGGCTCCAGCGCGGGCGGCCTCCTCGACGCCGACGCACTCCTCGACTTCCGCTGGCAGATCTCACTCGGCGGCGAGCCGCTCACCGACGCCGAGATGGACGCCCTCGCCGAGGCCCGCCGCCCCCTTGTCCGTCTGCGTGACCAGTGGGTGGTCGCCGACCCGAAGCTGGTGGCCCGCGCCAGGCGCCGCCGGATGGAACCGCTCACCCCCATGGAGGCACTGAGCGCCGCACTGACCGGCGAGGTGGAACGGGACGGCGAGCCGATCCCCTGTGAGGCGGTCGGCGCGCTCGGCGACCTGATCGCCCGTATCCGCGATCCCGAATCCCGTACCCCCGCCACGCAACCGGCCGCGCTCAAGGCAACCCTGCGCGACTATCAGAAGCGGGGCCTCGCCTGGCTGGCCGAGATGTGTGAACTCGGCCTCGGCGGCTGCCTCGCCGACGACATGGGCCTGGGCAAGACCATCACCCTGCTCGCCCTGCACCTGCACCGCCAGACCGACCCCGCCACCGCGGGCCCCACGCTCGTCGTCTGCCCCGCCTCCCTGCTCGGCAACTGGCAGCGCGAGGCCGCCAGGTTCGCGCCGTCCACCCCCGTGCGCCGCTACCACGGCGGCGACCGCCACCTCGACGACGTGGCCAGCGACGAGATCGTCCTGGTCACCTACGGGGTGCTGCGCCGCGACCGCGCAGTCCTCGCCGAGGCCGCCTGGTCGCTGGTCGCCGCCGACGAGGCCCAGCACGTCAAGAACCCCTACGCCGTCACCGCCCGTGAGCTGCGCGCCCTGCCCGCCCGTGCCCGCGTCGCCCTCACCGGCACCCCGGTGGAGAACAACCTCTCCGAACTGTGGGCGCTCCTCGACTGGACCACACCCGGGCTCCTCGGCTCGCTCACCGCGTTCCGCGACCGGCACGCCCGCGCCATCGAGTCGGGCGAGGACCCCGGGGCAGCCGAGCGCCTGTCCCGTCTCGTCCGCCCGTTCCTGCTGCGCCGCAGGAAGTCCGACCCGGGCATCGCGCCCGAACTGCCGGCCAAGACCGAGACCGGCCGTGTCGTACCGCTGACGGCCGAGCAGGCAAGCCTGTACGAGGCGGTGGTCCGCGAGACCATGGCGAAGATCAGGGAATCCGAGGGCATCGCCCGGCGCGGCCTGGTACTGAAGCTCCTCACCGCGCTGAAGCAGATCTGCAACCACCCGGCCCAGTACCTGCGCCAATCCACGCCACTACCCGGCCGCTCCGGCAAACTGGCGCTGCTCGACGAACTGGTCGACACCATCACCGCCGAGGGCGAGTCGGTGCTGGTCTTCACCCAGTACAAGCAGATGGCGACCCTGCTGGAAAAACACCTCGCCGAGCGCGGCATCCCCACACTCTTCCTGCACGGTGGCACCCCCGTCGCGCGGCGCGAGGAGATGGTGGAACGCTTCCAGCTCGGTGAAGTACCAGTTTTCCTGCTGTCGTTGAAGGCGGCGGGCACCGGGCTCAACCTCACCCGCGCGACCCACGTCGTGCACTACGACCGCTGGTGGAACCCGGCCGTCGAGGACCAGGCAACCGACCGCGCCTACCGCATCGGCCAGGACAAGCCCGTGCAGGTGCACAAACTCCTTGCCGAGGGAACCGTGGAGGACAAGGTGGCGAGGCTTCTCGAATCCAAGCGCGCGCTCGCCGACGCCGTGGTCGGCTCCGGAGAGGCCGCTCTGACCGAACTGTCCGACGACGATCTCGCCGAACTCATCGCCCTGGGGAGGCAGTCATGAGCCCCTCTGTCCCCGGCCCGCGCCGCGCGCCCGCCCGCGGCAGGCGTGCCTTCGCCGCGACCTGGTGGGGCCAGGCATGGGTGACGGCCCTGGAGGACTCCACCCTGGACTCGGGGCGCCTGTCCCGCGGACGCACCTACGCCCGCCGGGGCATGGTCGGTCCCATCACCATCGCCGCAGGCCAGGTCAAGGCCGCCGTCCAGGGCAGCAGGCCCCGCCCCTACCGCTCCGCCGTCCACCTGCCCGTCCTCACCGACACCCAGTGGGACACCCTCCTCAGCACCATCGTGGCCCGAGCCGGGCATCTTGCCGCGCTCCTCGACGGCGAGATGCCCTCCGAACTCGTCGACGACGCCCGCCAGGCAGGCGTCCCTCTTCTCCCGCAGCCCACCGAACTCGACCCGGACTGCTCCTGCCCCGACTGGGGATACCCCTGCAAACACGCCGCCGCGCTCTGCTACGCCATCGCCGCCACCATCGACGCCGATCCGTTCGTGGTCTTCGCGCTGCGCGGCCGTGGTCGCGAGGAGGTCCTCGCCCAGTTGCGCGCACGCCGTACGGCGACGCAGGAGACCACGAGCCGACCGGCGGCGACCGGCCTCCCGGCCGCCGCCGCGTACACCCGCTGGGCGGCCGAACACGCACCCCAGCTGCCCGAACTCCCCGAACCAGCTCCCCACACCGCCTCGCTCCCGGTCACCCCGCCGCCCGACAGCGGCCTGGCCACCGCGGACCTGGAGCGCCTCATGGCCGACGCCGCCGCCCGCGCCGTACGACTCCTCGCGGGCGACACCACCGACCTGCGCCTGACCCAGCGCCAGGACGCGGTACGGATCGCCGCGAGCAGTCCCGGACCCGAGTGGTTCCACCACCTGATCCAGAACACCGGCGCCAACCCCGCAGCCTTTGCCCGTCTCACCCGCGCCTGGCGCCACGGGGGTCCGATGGGCCTCAGCATCGCCGAACAACCCCACACCCCCGACCCGGCGGCAATGACGGCCGCCCGCACCGCCCTGACCACGGCCCTCATGGAGATGGCCACCGCCCCCGTCCCCCTCAGGGCCTGGCGCAACCGCCTCACCCTCACCGACCACGGCATCCAGCTGCGCCTGGGCCCCGACGCCCGCTGGTACCCCTGCCTCCGGGACGACGACGGCGAATGGTGGCCCGCGGCACCGGCCGACGCCGACCCCGTCGCGGCACTCACCTCCGTCTGGCAGCAGACCAAGTAACGGTCAGTGACGGTCGCGACAGTCCGAAGACTGCCGCACCCGGGCCCTGGCAAACTGCTCCGCCGCCCGACGAGGTTCTCCCCCAGGACCGAGCTCGACGCTGGTGGCCCCGGCAGGATCCCACCGACAACCAGATTCATCCGCACTTGTACGGCTGACAGACCGGGACGAATCCCGCCCACTGATCCGTCGGACGTAGGCTCGTGGGCATGAGTCTGCGTCTGAGCACCGTGATCCTGCCCGTCGACCACTGGCACGAGAGCGGTCGCGCGAAGTGGCAGCGGGCCGAGGAACTGGGCTTCCACAGCACGTACACGTACGACCATCTGTCCTGGCGGAGCTTCCGCGACGGGCCATGGTTCGGGGCGATACCCACATTGACGGCGGCGGCGGCCATAACGCAGAGTATGCGCTTGGGTACGCTCGTGACATCGCCGAACTTCCGGCACCCGGTCACCCTCGCCAAGGAGCTGATCTCCCTCGACGACATCTCCGGCGGCCGGATCACGCTGGGCATCGGGGCGGGCGGCACCGGCTTCGACGCCACCGCGCTCGGCCAGGCCCCCTGGACACCGCGCGAGCGCGCCGACCGGTTCGCCGAGTTCGTGCCGCTGCTCGACCGGCTGCTCACCGAGGATTCCGTCTCCTTCGAGGGCGAGCACTACTTGGCCCACGAGGCCCGCAACATCCCCGGCTGCGTCCAGCGCCCCCGCCTGCCCTTCGCGGTCGCCGCGACCGGGCCGCGCGGCCTGAAGCTCGCCGCCCGGCACGGCCAGGCGTGGGTGACGACCGGCGACCCGAAGCTGTACGAGACCGGCACCCCGGAGCAGTCGGTTCAGGCCCTGCGCGGGCAGACCGAGAAGCTCGCCGAGGCGTGCGCCGCGATCGGCCGCGATGTGACGGAAGTCGACAAGATCCTGCTCACGGGCTTCACCCCGGACCGCGGGCGCCCCCTGGAGTCCCTCGACGCGTTCGTCGACTTCGCCGGCCGCCACGCCGAGCTCGGCTTCACCGACATCGTGATCCACTGGCCCATCCCCGACTCCGACTTCGCGGCGGACCGGAAGGTCTTCGAGCAGATCGCCATGGAGGCCCCGGCCCAGCTCGACTGAGCGTGGCCGGACCGGACGGAGCTCAACGGGATGTGACGGTGCCGGTGAGAAGCGTCACTCATGTGTGCGGACTCACGCACGCCCGTGCGAGCAAATGCGCGAGAATGACGCCCGTGACCTCAGCGACCCGACAGCCCGAGACCCCGGCCTCCACCGTCCCGCCCCGGCTGATCGCGACAGATCTCGACGGCACTCTGCTGCGCGACGACAAGTCGGTCTCCGAGCGCACGGTCGCCGCCCTGGCCGCCGCCGAGGAGGCCGGTATCGAGGTGTTCTTCGTCACGGGCCGCCCGGCCCGCTGGATGGACGTCGTCAGCGAACACGTCCACGGGCACGGGCTGGCCATCTGCGGCAACGGCGCGGCCGTGGTGGATCTGCACGGCAGCCCCGGCACGCATCGGTTCGTCATGGTCCGCGAGCTGCCCCGGAAGAACGCGCTCGACACCGTACGGCTGCTGAGGGCCGCCGCACCGGGGACGGTGTTCGCCGTCGAGCAGACGTACGGCTTCCACCAGGAGGCGGGGTACCCGAAGCTGCACATGGAGGTCCCGGACCTCCGCGCGCCCGCCGAGGAACTGCTGGCACCCAACGCGCCGGGCGCCCACGAACCGGTGCTGAAGATCCTCGCCTACCACCCGGAGCTGGACCCGGACGCCTTCCTCACCCTGGCCCGCCTCGCCGTCGGCGACCTCGCCGCCATCACCCGGTCCAGCCCCAGCGCGCTGCTGGAGATCAGCGGCCCCGGCGTCTCCAAGGCGAGCACGCTCGCGCTGTGCTGCGCCGAGCGGGGCATCTCCCACGAGGAGGTCGTCGCCTTCGGTGACATGCCGAACGACGTGGAGATGCTCACCTGGGCGGGCCGGTCGTACGCGATGGGCAACGCCCATCCGGACGTCGTCGCGGCGGCGTCCGGGCGGACGGTCGCCAACAACGAGGACGGCGTGGCCGTGGTGATCGAGCAGATCCTCGCGGACCGGTCGTAGGCCACACGGATCCGTCGTAGGCCACACGGATCGTCGTAGGCCACGCGGATCGTCGTAGGCCACGCGGACTGGTCGTACGCCATCAGGGAACTCACAGCCGCACGCCGTGCGCCGCCAGCCACGGCACGGGATCGATACCCGACCCCCACTCCGGGGTGGCCCGGACCTCGAAGTGCAGATGCGGTCCGGTCGAGTTGCCGGTCGTGCCCGACTGCGCGATCAACTGCCCGGTCGCCACCCGGTCGCCCTGGTCGACGGTGACGGCGGCGAGATGGGCGTACTGCGTGCAGTAGCCGCCCGTGTGCCTGATCACGACCTCCATGCCGAACGCGCCCCCGCACGTCACCCGTACCACCTGCCCGGGCCCGACCGCCCGCACCGGCGTCCCGATCGGCACCGCGAAGTCCTGGCCCGTGTGCCCGTGCGCCCAGTGGTCGCCGCCGCTGCCGAAGCCCGCGGAGAGCCGGTAGGTCTCCACCGGCGCGACCCAGCGGTGCCCGGTCCTGCGGCCTGGCTGGTCCAGGCGGACGGCCCCCCGGCACGTCCTCGTGGCCGCCGACGCGTCGGCCTGGCTCTGCAGAGCCCACCGCGCCCGCTCCAGCTTCGACTGGAGGGCCCGTTGCGTCGCGGCCAGTTCCTCGTTCCGCTTCTGCAGCGCCCGCCACCGCGCCGACGCCCGGGTGCCCTCCGCCGCGAGGCCGGCCTCCGTCAGGCGGGTCCGGATGACCGCGTTCGCGACCGCGAGGTCCACCCGCGCGAGCGTGCTCTGACGTGCTATCAGTTCCTTCGCGCTGTCCGGGAGCAGGGTCTGTGTGAGGTACGGGAGTCCGCCGCTCTGGCGGTACTGGGCCCGGGCGATCCGGCCGAGATCCTGGTGCAGGGCCGCTATCAGCCCGCGCTCGCGGACGAGGAGCTTCTCGTCCCGCCCGGCTATGGCGCGCTGCTTCTCGGCCTCCCGGCGCCCGGCGTCGTACTGCTGTGTCAGCGCTGCCGCGTGCTCGTACAGCCGCGCCACCCGGGCACTGACACCGGTGTCCACACCGTCACCCGCCGCCCCGCTGCCACCCCCTGCCGTGGCGGACCGGGCCGGGGACACCGCGACTGTGCTCAGGAGAAGGGAAACGAGCATGGAAGAAAGGAGAAATGAAGGCATGTCAATGATCGTGGCCCGTGTCCCGGCCGCAGTCCTGTTGACGTCCCACGGCCGGCGGAACGGACGGCCACGGATGGCCCAGCGGCGTCCCCCGGCCGGGGGTCCGCCGCCGCGCCGGACCCCCTCCCGTGCGGGTGCCGCCTCTCAGACATCGGCGAAGGCCGGCACCGCCGGACCCGTGTGCCCCTCCCGGCCGCCCAGCAGATCCCCCCGGGCCTCCCGCTCCACCATCGTGCGCAACGGTCCCTTCGCCGCCGCGAGTTCCCTGTAGGGGCCGCGCTGGACCACCCGGCCCTCCGCCAGCACGATCACCTCGTCGACCGCGTCCAACCCGGCCAGCCGATGGGTGATCAGCACCGTCGTACGACCCTGCGTGGCGGCCAGCAGGTCCTCGGTGAGCGCGTCCGCCGTCGGCAGATCGAGGTGTTCCGCGGGCTCGTCGAGGACGAGGACGGGGAAGTCGGCGAGCAGGGCACGGGCCAGCGCCAGCCGCTGACGCTGGCCGCCGGACAGCCGCGCGCCATGCTCGCCGATCAGCGTGTCGAGGCCGTCGGGCAGCCCGTCGGCCCAGTCCAGGAGCCGTGCCCGCGCGAGCGCGTCACGCAACTGCCCCTCGCTCGCGTCCTTCCGCGCGAGCAGCAGGTTCTCCCGTACCGAGCTGTCGAAGAGATGCGCGTCCTGAGCACACAGTCCGACCATGCGCCGTACGTCGTCGCCGTCCAGCGCGCGGGCGTCCGTGCCGCCCAGTGTGTACGCGCCGGCGGCCGGGTCCAGGAACCGCAGCAGCACCTGCGCGAGCGTCGTCTTGCCCGCACCGGAGGGGCCGACCACCGCGATCCTGCGGCCCTGTTCGAGGGTCAGCCGCAGCCCGCTGAGCGCGTCGCGCTGCTGTCCGTCGTAGCGGGCCGTCAGCCCTTCCAGGACAAGCGGAAAGGGTGACGATGGCGTCGGCAGCGGCTGTTCCGGCTCGCGGACGGGCTCCCCGGCGTCCAGCACCTCGTAGACGCGCTCGGCACTCCTGCGCACCCGCTGCCGGTGCTGCACGGCGAGCGGCAGCCCCAGGACCGCCTCGAACGCGGCCAGCGGAGTCAGCACCACGACGGCCAGGGTGACGCCGTCGAGCCGTCCGCCGGCGACGGCCTGCGCCCCCACGAGGGCCGCAGCCGCGACGGTCAGCCCGGTGACGAGCGCGGTGAGCCCGTCGCCCAGGGCGGTGGCGGTCGCGGCACGGGAGGCGATCCGCGTGAGTACCCCGTCGGCCCGCCGCGCCTGGACGGTCCGCGCGGGCAGCGCACCTGCGACCGTCAGTTCGGCGGTTCCCGTGAGCAGATCGGTCACCCGGGTCGCCAGCACGCCCCGGGCCGGCGCCAGTCGACGCTCCGCTCGACGCGCCACGGCACCGGTCACCAGGGGGACGCCGACTCCGGCCGCCAGCAGCCCGACGGCGAGGACGGCACCGGCCTGAGGCAGCAGCCAGGCGGTGAAGCCGACCGAACCCGCCGAGACGACGAGCGCGGCCCCCATGGGCAACAGCCAGCGCAACCAGTAGTCCTGCAGGGCGTCGACGTCGGAGACGAGCCGCGACAGCAGATCGCCGCGCCGGGTCGTGCGCAGCCCGGCCGGTGCGAGACGTTCCAGGCGCCGGTAGACCGCGACCCGGGTGTCGGCGAGCATCCGCAGCACCGCGTCATGCGACACCAGGCGCTCCGCATATCGGAACACGGCCCGTCCGATGCCGAACGTCCGCGTGGCCGTCACGGCGACCATCAGATACAGCACCGGCGGCTGCTGGGAGGCCCGCGAGATCAGCCAGCCGGAGGTGGCCATCAGTCCGACCGCACTTCCGAGCGCGAGGCTGCCGAGCAGCAGGGCGAGCACAAGCCGCCCCCTGCGGGGGCCGGCCATCGCACGGACGCGGGCGAGCACGCCGCCGCGCCCTGCCGGTGAGGGAGCGGACGGCTGTTCATCGTGAGGCGTGGACAGCTGTTCGTCGGGAGACGCCAGCGGCTGTTCGTCGTGGGCCGCGGGTGTCTCCGGCGTCCGGGGCCGGGGCAGCGGCACGGCCGCGGACCGCAGAGAACCGTTCGCGGGGTGCTCGCCCGCTTCGAGGCGGACGATCCGGTCGGCGATTCCGAGCAGGGCCGGACGGTGCACGACCAGCAGTACCGTCCGTCCGGTTGCCAGCCGGCGCACCGCCTCCACGACCTCCGCCTCGGTCGCCCCGTCCAGGGACGCGGTCGGTTCGTCGAGCAGCAGCACCGGCCGGTCGGCGAGGAAGGCCCGAGCCAGGGCCAGACGTTGCCGCTGACCTGCGGAGAGCCCCGCCCCGTCCTCGCCGAGCAGGGTGTCGGCCCCGGCGGGCAGGGTGTCCACGAACTCCAGCGCACCGGCGTCGGCCAGCGCGCGGCGCACCGCCGTGTCATCCGCGTCGGGCCGCGCCAGTCGCACGTTCTCGGCGATGGTCCCCGCATACAGATGCGGCCGCTGCGGCACCCAGGCGATCCGCGAGCGCCACTCCTCCAGATCGGCCGTGGCGAGATCGACTCCCCCGATCCGTACCCGCCCCTCGGTGGGCGGCACAAACCCGAGCAGTACATTCAGCAGCGTCGACTTGCCCGCGCCGCTCGGTCCGACGAGGGCGACCGTCTCCCCCGGCGCGACCGTCAGGGACATCGCGGACACCGCATCGGCCGACCGCCCCGGGTAACGCACGGTCAGTTCCTCGAAACCGATCTCACCGTCGGGGAGACGCTGGTTCCCCGAGGACGGCACCGGCGTCTCCAGCACCGTGAAGATCTCCTCGGCCGCGGAGAGTCCCTCCGCCGCCGCGTGATACTGCGCGCCGACCTGCCGCAGGGGGAGATACGCCTCCGGGGCGAGCACCAGGATGACCAGCCCGATGTACAGGTCCATGTCGCCGTGGACGAGCCGCATGCCGATGGTCACAGCGACGAGCGCGACCGAGATCGTCGCGAGCAACTCGAGTGCGAAGGAGGACAGAAAGGCGATCCGCAGGGTCCGCATGGTCGCCTGCCGGTACTCGCCGGTGATCCTCTTGATCGACTCGGCCTGCGCCTTGGCCCGGCCGAACACCTTCAGGGTGGGAAGTCCGGCGACCACATCGAGGAAGTGTCCGGACAGCCGGGAGAGCAGGCGCCACTGACGGTCCATCTGGGAACGCGTGGCCCAGCCGATGAGAATCATGAAGAGCGGGATCAGCGGCAGTGTGCCGACGATGATCGCCGCGGACACCCAGTCCTCGGTCACGATCCGTGCGAGCACGGCCGCCGGCACGACGACCGCGAGTCCCAACTGGGGGAGATAGCGCGAGAAGTAGTCGTCGAGGGCGTCGACTCCTCGCGTGGCCAGAGCGACCAGCGACCCGGTCCGCTGTGCGCTCAGCCATCCGGGGCCGAGCGCCCCCGCACGCTCCAGCAGTCGTCCCCGCAGTTCGGACTTCACGGCTGCGCTGGCTCGGTGGGCGGCGAGTTCGGTCAGCCACGACACCAGCGCGCGGCCCACCGCGACCGCCGCCAGAAGCAGCAACGGTGTACGCAGCGCGGCGACCGAGTCATGGTGCTGGAAGGCGCCGACCACGACCGTGGCGATCAGCATCGCCTGGGCGACGACCAGGGACGCCCCGACGACACCCAGACCGACCACCGCCATCAGGAAGAGACGGGTGGCACGGGCGTATTGAAGGAGACGGGGATCGATCGGTTTCACGTGAAACATGCCCTTCGGTCCGGGTGGGGTGTTTCACGTGAAACACCCCACCCACCAGACTCAGTGCACGGCTCCGGCGGCCGCATCGGTGGCGATGTGCTGCGTTCCGATGCGCTTGCGGAACACCCAATAGGTCCAGCCTTGGTAGAGCAGAACGATCGGCGTGGCGACGCCCGCACACCAGGTCATGATTTTCAGGGTGTAAGGGCTCGACGAGGCGTTGCTCACCGTCAGGCTCCAGGCCGGGTTGAGCGTGGACGGCATGACATTCGGGAAGAGCGTCAGGAAGAGCATCGCGACCGCCGCCACGATGGTGAGGCCGGAGAGCGCGAATGCCCATCCCTCACGCCTGGCCTGATTGGCCAGGAGCGCCCCGACGAGAGCGGCGACCGCCAGCCACAGGGCGACCAGGCTCTTGCTGTCACCCTGGTCGATCTGCGCCCAGCCGAGGAAGGCCAGCGCCGCCACGGCTGCCACCAGCCCGACTCCCAGCGCCAGCTTCCGTGCTCGCTGCCGGATGTCCCCGACGGTCTTGAGCGTCGTGAACACCGCTCCGTGGAAGGTGAACAGGCTCAGGGTCACCAGCCCGCCGAGGAGTGCGAAGGGATTGAGCAGATCCCAGAATCCGCCCACATACTCCATGTGCTGGTCGATCTTCACCCCTCGGACGATGTTGCCGAAGGCCACACCCCACAGGAACGCCGGGATCAGCGAGGTCCAGAAGATCGTGGTCTCCCAGTTGCGCTGCCAGCTCTCCTCGGGCCGCTTGGCCCGGTACTCGAAGGCCACACCGCGCAGGATCAGGCAGACCAGGATGATCAGCAGCGGCAGATAGAAACCGGAGAAGAGAGTCGCGTACCACTCGGGGAACGCGGCGAAGGTCGCGCCGCCCGCGCTGAGCAGCCACACCTCGTTGCCGTCCCAGACAGGGCCGATCGTGTTGATCAGCACCCGCCGCTCGGGCCGGTCGCGGGCCAGCAGTTTGGTGAGGATACCGACCCCGAAGTCGAAACCCTCCAGGAAGAAGTAGCCGGTCCAGAGAACCGCGATGAGGACGAACCAGACGTCGTGAAGTTGCATGATGTGAGCGCTCCCTCGGCCTAGTACGAGAAGGCCATCGGCTTGTCGGCGTCCTGGGAGTCGCCGCCGATCTTGGTGGGCGGGTTGAGGTCGGACTCGGTGAGTTCCGGCGGTCCGGCCTTGACGTACTTCGCGAGCAGCTTGACCTCGATGACGGCGAGGATCGCGTAGAGCAGGGTGAACACGGTCATCGAGGTGATGACCTCACCCTGGGAGACACCGGGGGAGACCGCGTCACGGGTGCGCAGCACGCCGTAGACGACCCACGGCTGGCGGCCCATCTCGGTGAAGATCCAGCCCCAGGAGTTGGCTATGAGCGGGAACGCCAGGGTCCACAGTGCGATGCGCCAGAACCAGGGGGTGAGCACCGGACCGAGGGCCTTGTTCCTGAAGAGGACCAGCTGCGGCACCTCGTCCTCACCGACCCGCAGATGCGAGGCCAGCATGAACTTCTTGCGGGTGAGCCAGAGTCCGACCAGGCCGAGGGTGAAGGACGCCATTCCGAAACCGATCATCCAGCGGAAGCCCCAGAAGGTGACGGGGATGATCGGGCGGTAGTCGCCGGGGCCGTACTTCTGCTGTTCCGCCTTGTCGGTGTCGTTGATGCCGGGGACGTACGAGCTGAAGTCGTCGTTGGCGAGGAAGGACAGCACTCCGGGAACGGACAGTTCGACGGTGTTGTGGCCCTTGCTCACATCACCGTAGGCGAAGATCGAGAACGGCGCGGAGTCCTGGCCGTCCCAGAGCGCCTCGGCGGCGGCCATCTTCATCGGCTGCTGCTTGAACATCACCTTGCCGAGCAGGTCACCGCTGACCGCGGTGAGCAGGCCGGCTATGACCATGGTGACCAGGCCCAGCCGCAGCGATGTCTTCATCACAGCGACGTGCTTCTTGCGGGCCAGATGGTAGGCGGCGATACCGACCATGAACGCGCCGCCCGTGAGGAAGGACGCGGTCAGGGTGTGGAAGACCTGGGTGAGTGCGGTGTTCTGCGTCAGGACGTGCCAGAAGTCGGTGAGCTCGGCGCGCCCCTTCGCCTTGTTGATCCGGTAGCCGACGGGGTGCTGCATCCAGGAGTTGGCCGCGAGGATGAAGTACGCCGACAGGATCGTGCCTATGGAGACCATCCAGATGCAGGCGAGGTGGAGCTTCTTCGGCAGCTTGTCCCAGCCGAAGATCCACAGCCCGATGAAGGTCGACTCGAAGAAGAAGGCGATGAGGGCCTCGAACGCGAGGGGCGCCCCGAAGATGTCACCGACGAAGCGCGAGTAGTCGGACCAGTTCATGCCGAACTGGAACTCCTGGACGATGCCCGTGACGACGCCCATCGCGATGTTGATCAGGAAGAGCTTGCCCCAGAACTTCGTCGCCCGGAGGTACTTCTCCTTCTCCGTCCGCACCCAGGCGGTCTCGAGGCCGGCCGTGAGCGCGGCGAGTGAGATCGTCAGCGGCACGAACAGAAAGTGGTAGACGGTGGTGATGCCGAACTGCCATCGCGCCAGTGTCTCCGGCGCCAGAGCCAGGTCCACGTCGTCTCTCCTTACATCGCCGTGGTCGCAAGCGGCAGCTTGCCCCCGTTTGTCACACCTCTCAAACGGGCTTGTGAACGCGTTCACATTCACAAGCAATTATGGCGCATATGGGTTCGAGTGTGGACGGGCGGGGGTCCCTAAGGGGGCATGCCGGGCACCGGCGCGGTCCCGATGCCATGAGTCCGGGCCGGTCCGGGCCGGCAGCCGGTAGGGCAGCCGGTGCGCGGTGACCCAGGCCAGGGCCGGCCGGCGCGGTCCCGGCGCCGTGATCCGGGGCGCCAAGACCACTCGGCCTTGCCGGATACGCGTCAAGGGCATGCCGAAGGGCGGGCCGACGCAGGCCCGCCCCGCAGGCCCCGCGCGTGCCACCTCACGGCGCAAGGTGGCACGGGCGAGCCGCCGTCCCGTGATTCCGGAGAGTCGGAGGAAGGCTAGAGGTCCCTGCGGAAGCTCTCCGCCACCTTCAAGAAGATGTCGTTCGCCTCGGGCTCACCGATCGTCACGCGCACCCCTTCGCCCGGGAACGGCCGGACGACCACGCCCGCCTGCTCACAGACGGCCGCGAAATCGACCGTGCGCTCCCCCAGCCGCAGCCACACGAAGTTCGCCTGGGTCTCGGGGACCGTCCAGCCCTGGGCACGCAGCGTGTCGACCACGCGAATGCGCTCGCACACCAACGAGCCGACCCGCCCGAGCAGTTCGTCCTCCGCGCGCAGGGACGCGACCGCCGCCACCTGCGCCAGCTGACTCACGCCGAAGGGCACCGCCGTCTTGCGCAGCGCCGCCGCCACCGGCTCATGGGCGATCGCGAAACCGACGCGCAGCCCGGCGAGGCCGTACGCCTTGGAGAAGGTGCGCAGCACACAGACGTTCGGCCGCTCGCGGTACAGCTCGACGCCGTCCGGGACCTGGGCGTCGCGGATGAACTCCCGGTACGCCTCGTCGAGCACCACCAGCACATCGCCCGGCACCCGGTCGAGGAAGCGCTCCAGCTCGGCCCGGCGCAGTACCGTGCCGGTCGGGTTGTTGGGGTTGCAGACGAAGATCAGCCGGGTCCGGTCCGTGATCGCGTCCGCCATCGCGTCGAGGTCGTGCACCTCGTCCGGAGTCAGCGGCACCCGGACCGAGGTCGCGCCGCTGATCTGCGTGATGATCGGGTACGCCTCGAAGGACCGCCAGGCGTAGATCACCTCGTCGCCCGGGCCGCTCGTGGCCTGCAGCAGCTGCTGGGCGACACCGACCGAGCCCGTGCCCGTCGCGAGGTGGGACTGCGGCACACCGAAACGCTCCGACAGCTCGGACATCAGCCCCGTGCACGCCATGTCGGGGTAGCGGTTGAAGGACCCGCTCGCCTCGATCACGCTCTCCATCACGCCCGGCAGCGGCGGGTACGGATTCTCGTTCGAGGACAGCTTGTAGGCCGCCGGGCCGCCGGACGCGGCAGGCTTGCCGGGCCGGTAGGTGGGGATACCCTCCAGCTCGGCACGCAGCCTCGGGCTCGTCTCGCTCACCGCAGTCCTCCTCGCGCACGCACCGGCTCATGACCGCCACCGGCTCCCAATGCTTCTCACCTTATGAGGATTCGGCGCCGCTGCGAATGGGCTGTGGACAAGCGACTTGGCCTCCGTGGTGCCGTCCCGGAATCCGGGACGCGATACCGGATGAACCCGGGCGTATCGCCACAGGAAGGGGCGCAGATCAGGGGGCGCATCGCCGTTCGCCGAACGCGCCGGTGGCTCACGCCGTAGCGCGCATCCCTCGTGAAGGTGAGTTGAGACCTCTTCGAAATATGGGCACCTTGGCAGGCCCATACGCTCCAACGCGTCACGTACCGCCCTTGGATCGTACAAGCCCCTTGCATTCCAAGGTTTTTCCCACTCCTCGCCATGCAGAAACGTGCCTGTCAACGCGTGCATATGCGACCGCACTACCCCACCGCATGAGCCCTACTATCGGCTCGCCATGACAGCAGCAGGGAAGCACCAGGTGAGCCGGGCGGAGACCGCCCGCCGAGGCAGTCGGCCGGGCCGGGCGGGCATCAGAGACGTGGCCGCCGCCGCCGGAGTCTCCATCACGACCGTCTCCGACGCCCTCAACGGCAAGGGCCGACTGCCGGACGCCACCCGACGCCATGTCCGCGAGGTCGCCGACCGGCTGGGCTACCGGCCCTCAGCCGCGGCCCGTACCCTCCGCACGGGCAAGTCGGGCCTCATCGGCCTGACCGTGACCACGTACGGGGATGAACCTTTCACCTTCACCGAGTTCGCGTACTTCGCGGAGATGGCCCGGGCCGCCACCTCCGCGGCGCTCGCCCGGGGCTACGCCCTGGTCATCCTGCCCGCGACCTCGCGCCACGACGTGTGGTCGAACGTCGCCCTGGACGGCACGGTCGTCATCGATCCGTCCGACCAGGACCCGGTGGTCAGCGAGTTGGTCCGGCAGGGGTTACCCGTCGTCTCCGACGGCCGGCCCGCCGGCGTCCTCCCCGTCACCGCCTGGGTCGACAACGACCACGAGGCCGCGGTCCTCGGCATCCTCGACCATCTGGCCGCCTCCGGCGCCCGGCGCATCGGACTGCTGACCGGCACCACGACGGACACCTACACACACCTGTCCACGACCGCCTACCTGAACTGGTGCGAGCGCGTCGGGCAGGATCCGGTCTATGAGGCCTATCCCGCCCACGACCCCTGCGCGGGCACCGTCGCCGCCGACCGGCTGCTGGCCCGCCCCGACCGCCCCGACGCGGTCTACGGACTCTTCGACCCGAACGGCACCGATCTGCTCGCCGCCGCCCGCCGCTACGGACTGCGCGTCCCCGAGGACCTGCTGCTCGTCTGCTGCAGCGAATCCGCCGTGTACGCGAACACCGAGCCGCCCGTCACCACACTTTCCCTGAAGCCGCGCCGGATCGGTACGGCGGTGGTCCAGCTCCTCATCGACGCGATCGAGGGCATCGAGTCGGACCAGCCGGTCGAACAGGTGATACCGACGGAGCTGATCGTGCGCACCTCGTCCCAGCGGCGGACACCCCGCACCACGGTCAGCCCGCCCCGGTCACCCGAGCAGGGGTAGTCCGCGGTGAGCCATGGGTGACGCACGGGCTGCCCACGGGCGGGTGACGCGCAAGGGGCTCGCGGGTGGGTGACGTACCTGGTCGCAGCGGGGAAAGCCCCGCCCATTTGGGGCGAAAGCCGCGGCGACCCGGGGTCCTTCCCCGATTCACCACCCCTGGGTCATCACATGGCGCGATCCCCATTCCTATGATGGGCCCACGACACCGCGGGCCGCTGCGACCAGGCAGTCCGATGCGGTGCAGATGCGGCGTGATGGTGGAGGGGTCGATGACTCAGGGGGCCGGTCAGGGACCCGAGGCGGAGCGGGCAGAGACGTTCCGCGACTTCCGGGTGCCCGCGTACGTCCACGAGACCGGTCCGTACACGCCGAGCACGCCCCCCGACGAGGTCACCGGACCCGTCGTACCACCCGAGGCACACCCCCACGGCTACTCCGACGCGTACACGCCCACCGAGCGGGACCTCCCGGTCATCAACCGCGGCGACACGCTCCAGGCGACCGTCGACCCGGCGTCCGGAGCGGCCGCGCAGCCCGCCGAAGGGCCCGGACCGCTGTTCGTGGTCGGGGACGTCCACGGCTATCTCGACCAGCTGGTGGCGGCGCTCCAGGAGAAGGGGCTCGTCGACGCCCAGGGCCAGTGGTCCGCGGGCACGGCGCGGCTGTGGTTCCTCGGGGACTTCACCGACCGCGGTCCCGACGGCATCGGCGTGATCGACCTGGTGATGCGGCTGTCCGCGGAGGCGGCCGCGGCCGGCGGCTACTGCAAGGCGCTCATGGGCAACCACGAGCTGCTGCTGCTCGGCGCCAAGCGGTTCGGCGACACGCCCGTCAACTCGGGCGCGGGCACCGCCACCTTCCAGGCGGCCTGGCTGCTCAACGGCGGCCAGAAGACGGACATGGACCGCCTGCAGGACCACCACCTCCAGTGGATGGCCCGGCTCGACGCGGTGGAGGAGGTCGACGGACATCTTCTGGTCCACTCGGACACCACCGCCTACCTCGACTACGGCGACTCCATCGAGGCCGTCAACGACACCGTCCGCGAGACGCTCACGCGCAATGACCCGGACGAGGTGTGGGATCTCTTCCGGAAGTTCACCAAGCGCTTCTCCTTCCGGGACGAGGGCGGCGCCGACGCCGTACGGTCCCTGCTGGAGACCTACGGCGGCAGCCGGATCGTCCACGGCCACAGCCCCATCCCGTACCTGCTCGGCGAGGTCGGCCCGGAGGACGGCGAGGACACCACGGGTCCGGTCGTCGAAGGTCCCCATGTCTACGCGGACGGGCTGGCGATCGCGATGGACGGCGGCGTGACCATGGCCGGAAAACTGCTGGTCCAGCAACTGCCCCTGGATAGCTGAGGGTTCGACGGGCAGTCGTTTCCCGACGGGGGCGGTCCCGGGAGTTCCCCGGCCGTAGGGCAATTTCCGGAAACCCCCTGTCATCGTGTGCCGTCGCCGCTCTACCATCGGCTTATCCGTAGCAGGCTCCCCTCCGTTTCTGCCCGACGGCTCGTCAGCATGCCGAGCCACCAGCCCTACGGAGCATCGGGGGATGCACATGAACAGCGTTCCGCAGCACCTGCTGAGCGAGGACCGCCAGGACTACGAGCGGATCCTCGGTGAGGCGCTGCGCTCCGCACCACACCACCCGTATCTGGCCGCTGTGGGACAGCGGCTCAACCCCGAACAGCTACGCACCATGGCGCTGAACGCCACCGCCCTCATCACCGCGGCGGCGGCAGCCGAATACCAGCACTATGTGAAGGTCCGGGAGGAACTGCGCCGGCCGACGCCGTCCAGCCCGCCCGGCCACGAGAGCACCGCCACCCCGGCCGTCCACAAGAGCACCGACGACAGCGACTCCGCAGAACCGGAGGCGGAGGGCCAGGGGCTCGCCGCAACGGTGGGGGAGGCCGCTGCGAGTGCCGGAGCGGGTGCCGTCGTCGCGGTCCTCGCTCCCTTCCTCGCCGGTGCCGCCGCGGCGATCTTCCTGCTCGTGGGCTACATCCTCAAGATGGTCAACCCCGACCAGGCGTTCGCCCGGACCCTCCTGATCACCGGATGGGTCTTCGGTGCGGTGACCATCGCGGCGATCCTGGTCGCCGCGACCGGCCTGCTGCTCACCGCCCTGCGCAACAGCTCATCGGCCCGGAACGCCGACGCCCAGAACGAGTTGATCGCGGAGGTGACCCGGGCCCGGGAGGCCTGGCACGAGGCACTGCTGGAGCGCGGCATCCTGCCGTTCCTCCGCGAGGCCCTCGCCGAACCGGGCACGGCCGCGATGAACCGGAAGGCACCGGAACCGACCCCCAGTCGCATCCCACACCTCGGCTACGACCGCCCGGGATTCAGCAGCCCCGAGAGCGGCCCTGCCGCGGGCCCGCGCCCTCGCTTCAGCAGCCCGGACTTCACCAGCCCGGACTTCGGGGGCCCGGACCACCAGCCGGAGTGACGGACCTCGGCCGGCATCCCGCCGACTGAGCCGGGCAGGCGGCGGACGGGACCGTCCCCGCCTCCGGACCGTCCCCCCGGAGCGGCGCTGGCAGCACCACCCGCCGAAGCCCGGCCCGCCCCACACGAAGGAGCGCGGGCCGGAACTCCGGCGTGGACCCCGCCCCGGCACGGAGCCGGGCGAGCTCAGATGCCCGGGAAGGTCACTCCGCGATCGGCAGATACACCCGGTTCCCGCTCGCCGCGAACTCCTTCGACTTCTCGAGCATCCCCTCGGCGATCTCCTGCGCCGTCGCGCCCTCGGTCACCGCCCCGCCGAACCGCTCCGTGATGGTCTGGCTGATCTTCATGGAGCAGAACTTCGGACCGCACATCGAGCAGAAGTGGGCCGTCTTGGCCGGCTCGGCGGGGAGGGTCTCGTCGTGGAAGTCGCGGGCCGTGTCCGGGTCGAGGGCCAGGTTGAACTGGTCCTCCCAGCGGAACTCGAAACGCGCGTCGGACAGCGCGTCGTCCCACTCCTGCGCACCCGGGTGCCCCTTGGCGAGATCGGCCGCATGGGCGGCGATCTTGTACGTGATGACACCGGTCTTGACGTCGTCACGGTTGGGCAGGCCCAGGTGCTCCTTCGGTGTGACATAGCAGAGCATGGCGGTGCCCCACCAGGCGATCATGGCGGCACCGATACCGGAGGTGATGTGGTCGTACGCCGGCGCGATGTCCGTGGTCAGCGGGCCGAGCGTATAGAACGGAGCTTCATCGCAGATCTCCTGCTGCAGATCGATGTTCTCCTTGATCTTGTGCATCGGGACGTGTCCCGGGCCCTCGATCATGGTCTGTACGTGGAAACGCCTGGCGATACGGCCGAGTTCCCCGAGGGTACGCAGTTCCGCGAACTGCGCCTCGTCGTTGGCGTCCGCGATCGAACCGGGCCGCAGGCCGTCGCCCAGGGAGTAAGTGACGTCGTAGGCCGCGAGGATCTCGCAGAGTTCCTCGAAGTTCTCGTACAGGAACGACTCCTTGTGGTGGGCGAGGCACCACGCCGCCATGATCGAGCCGCCGCGCGAAACGATGCCGGTCTTGCGGTTCGCCGTCAGCGGTACATAGGCCAGGCGCACGCCGGCATGGACCGTCATATAGTCCACGCCCTGTTCGGCCTGCTCGATGACCGTGTCCTTGTAGATCTCCCAGGTCAGTTCCTCGGCCTTGCCGTCGACCTTCTCCAGCGCCTGGTAGAGCGGCACCGTGCCGATCGGCACGGGGGAGTTGCGCAGCACCCACTCACGCGTGGTGTGAATGTTGCGGCCGGTGGACAGGTCCATGACCGTGTCGGCGCCCCAACGGGTCGCCCAGGTCATCTTCTCGACCTCCTCCTCGATGGAGGAGGTCACCGCGGAGTTGCCGATATTGGCGTTGACCTTCACCAGGAACCGCTTCCCGATGATCATCGGCTCGATCTCCGGGTGGTTGACGTTGGCCGGCAGCACCGCGCGGCCCGCCGCGATCTCCTCACGGACGACCTCGGGCGAAATCCCCTCCCGAAGGGCCACGAACTCCATCTCCGGGGTGATCTCCCCGCGGCGGGCGTAGGCGAGCTGCGACACCGCGGTGCCGTCCCGGCCGCGGCGCGGCTGACGCGGGCGTCCCGGGAACACCGCGTCGAGGTTGCGCAGACCGCCGCGCGGCGAGGTGTGCCTGATCCCGTCGTCCTCAGGACGGACGGGACGGCCCGCGTACTCCTCGGTGTCTCCACGGGCGGTGATCCAGTTCTCCCGCAGCGGCGCAAGACCCCTGCGGACATCGGTCTCGGCGACTGGATCGGTGTACGGGCCGGAGGTGTCGTACAAGGTGACCGACTGCCCGTTGGTGAGATGCACTTGCCGGACCGGCACCCGCAGATCGGGGCGCGAGCCCTCGATGTACGCCTTGTGCCAGCCGATGGACTTACGGGCCTCCCGGGGGTCTTCACCCTGAGCGGAGGCAGACGTGCGTACGTCCTTGACGGTCATGAGACCTACTCCCTACGCCGGCATTACCCGGTAACAGGTTCAGCGGTCGGCGCAGCAGTTTCCGCTCGCTGATGTTCCACGTGAAACATCACTTCTGCGGAGGTCAACGCCCTCTCAGCCCGGTGCTCCAAGCTCCCGCGTGTGCAAAGGTCCCTTCACGCTAGCGTCTGATCGGGTGAACTGAACAGTGGGCCTCAGGTGCTTCTTGCGATGATCGGGTGGTGCCTCCGACACAGCATCTCCCCTCACATCCACCGGCCGAGCCACCGCACCACCATGGCCCGGGCGACAGACACGGCCCCGGAGACGGGCATGGCCATGGGTCCGGCGGCGGACACGGTCACTCCCACAGTCACAGCCATGGCCCCGCGGCCCCCGTGTCACGGCATCTGCGCAGGGTCATCGCCGCGATCCTCATCCCGTTCGCCGCGGCGGTCATCGTCGGTGTCGTGGTGCTGTGGCCCGGCAGTGTGCCATTCCACCAGCGCTCGGGCGTCGGCTTCGACCGGCAGACCCAGCAGGCCACGGTCACCGCGGTCGTGGCGGTGGACTGCAAGTCCGTGAACGCCTCGGGCGGGGCCCCGAGCGGTGGCTCCTCCCTCGCGGGCGGCGCGTCGGCCCCACAGGAACCGGCCGGCACCTGCAAGAAGGCGACCGTCCGGGTCGACACCGGCAAGGACAAGGGTCGTACGTTCACGGAGATCGTCCAGCCGGACCAGTCGCGGCAGTTGCACAAGGGCGAGAAGGTCGTGGTCGCGTACGAGCCCTCCGCGCCCAAGGACCTGCAGTACTCGGTGACCGATGTGGACCGCAAGTTCCCCATGGCCCTGCTTGCCGGCATCTTCGCCGTGGCGGTGGTGGTCGTGGGCCGGCTGCGGGGCGTCATGGCCCTCATCGCGCTGGCCGTCAGCTTCCTGCTGCTCAGCCTCTTCATCCTGCCCGCGATCCTGCAAGGCTCGAATCCGCTGCTCGTGGCCGTGGTCGGGTCGAGTGCCATCATGCTGATCGCCCTCTACATGAGCCACGGCCTCTCGGCCCGTACCTCCGTGGCGGTACTCGGCACGCTCATCTCCCTGTCACTGATCGGCCTCCTCGGCTCGGAGTTCATCGGCTGGGCCGCGCTGACCGGCAACACGGACGACAACACTGGTCTGATCCACGGCCTGTACCCGCACATCGACATGAGCGGTCTGCTGCTCGCCGGGGTCATCATCGGTTCGCTCGGCGTGCTCGACGACGTGACCGTCACGCAGACCTCCGCGGTCTGGGAGCTGCACGAGGCCAACCCTTCGATGGGCTGGCGCGGTCTGTACCGAGCGGGCATCCGCATCGGCCGCGACCACATCGCCTCGGTCGTCAACACGCTCGTCCTGGCGTACGCGGGTGCGGCCCTGCCCCTGCTGCTGCTCTTCTCGATCGCGCAGAGCAGTGTGGTCTCGGTCGCGGGCAGCGAGCTGGTCGCCGAGGAGATCGTGCGCACGCTGATCGGCTCGATCGGACTGGTCGCCTCGGTGCCGGTGACGACGCTTCTGGCGGCCGTCGTCGTCTCGGCGGACCGCCCGGCCACAGTCGACGCCGCCCCGGCTCCCGTCCCGGCCCGCTCGGGAAGGGGGCGCCGCCGCAAGCGCTGAAACCCCTGTGGACCGCGAGAGACCCCCGCAGAAGCGTTACGGCATCGCACCGCGCCCGTGCCGTCCGTGAGGAACCGTTACGGCGTGAGGAACCGTTACAGCGCCGCACGCGGTCTCAGCCCGCACTCTGCTCCTCCGCCAGGATCCGGTCCAGTGCCTCATCCAGATGCGCGTCGAAGTCGGCGAGGGAGCCTTCCTGGCCGAGCGGCACCAGTTTGTCCGTGCGGTCGAGGAACGCGACCAGGGGCACCGCGCCCGACCGGAACAGCGCCCGGTCGCCGCCCACCTGGAGCCGGATCAGCACATCGCCGAAGGTGTCCGGCTCGGCGGGCGCGATGTGCACATCGCCGTCGCCGCACGGCCGGCCCACCCCGTCCACGAGCAGTTCACGGCCGAACGCCCAGGTCACGGGGGCGTCACCGGGCAGGTGGAAGGTCAGACGCACCGCATAGGGATCACAGGTCTCGTAACACAGCTCCACCGGAATGCGGAAGGAGAGCTCCTCCGACACGAGAAAGCTCATCATGACCTCTGCCTGCACCGACTCACGCATCGTCTACCCCGTCAGTAGCCGTCTCGACTGGCCAGGAATGATCCCCCTGACACCTGCAGGAAGTTTGCTGAAAGTGCGCAGCAGATCACAAGGAGTGAGTTTTCAGATGCTGATAGAGAGGCCGAGTGTTCCTGGCAGCCTGCCGATCTCCGCCTGCAGCCGACGGGCCGTCGGCAGCAGCCGGTCGGCCTGGTGCGAGGGCAGGGAGAAGGCCACTGCCGCCGCCGTGGCGCCGGTGGTGAGGGGGACCGCGGCGCAGGCTGTACCGAGCGCGTACTCCTGGCGCTCGTAGACCGGTTCCGTCTGCCTCAGGTGCTCCAGACGGCGCAGCAGGCTGCGGTTGTCACGCAGCGTGTACGGGGTGACCGGCAGCACCGGATAGCGGTCGAGATGATCGCGCCGGGCCTCCTCGTCGAGCTGCGACAGCAGGCACTGGCCGAGCGCGTGCGCGTGCCCGGTCTCCCGGAAGTCGGCCCACTCCTCGGCCGCCGGGATGCCCGGGCTGTCGGCAACATCGAGGACCTCGATCTCACCCTCGCGGTACACCGCGTAGTAGACGGGTGCACCGATCGAATCACGCCATTGTGCGAGCACGTCGTTCACCATGCTGCGACGTTTCTGCTGGCTCGCGCTGCCGCTCAACCGCTCGGCGGCCTCCCCGAGGAAGAACAGGCCCTTCTCCCGGCGCAGATAGCCCTCATGGGTCAGGGTGCGCAGGAGGTGGTACGCCGTGGGGAGCGCCAGACCGACCTCGCGGGCCAACTGCTTGGCGGGGGCCCCGTACGCATGGTCGGCGACGGCTTCCAGCAGCCGCATGGCCCGCTGCACCGATCCGATCAGGGTGGTGGACTGCGCCGGCGCGGACGGGAGATCAGCTTCCGCCGGTGAGGCGCGCCGCTGTGCGGGTGGGGCGGTCGAGTGTGCTGGTGCGGTGCCAACCGTGGCCAAAGGTCACTCCCGGAGCACGAGGGGGGCCTCCCGTGGGAGAACACGGGAGGGGATGCACCGCGCGCGGGGCCTGCCGCGCGCCGGGCTCCGGACTTTAACGGCCGCCCACCGGCCGCCGATGGCGTCCGCGGGAAAACTTCCCTCGCCCGAGGGAACCTCAGATTGCCGTTACCGGCGGTCTCTTGCCGGCCGCCGGTCCCGCTCCGTGCCGCCCCCGGAAGGGCTCCCGGCCCGGTTTCGCCCCGGGTCGCTCACCAGTCGCCGCGTGACGACGAACTCGACATGAACTTCCGTACGACGTAGATGAGTCCGCCCACCAGGGCGACGAAGAGCAGCACCTTGAACAGCAGCTGGATGACGAACCCGAGGACGGTCGCTATCACACCGCCGAAGACGACCAGGGCGATGACCGGCACCGCGATCCACTTCACCCACCACGGCAAACCCGCGAAGATCTCTCGCATCGCTCTTGTCCTTGTCTGTCCGCCCGTTGCCCCGCGTCCTTTTCGGGGGCTGTGCAACCGGGTCCTTCCGTACTGCTTCGATGCTAGGACCGCTCGGGGGCCGTACGCGGGTCCCGCGTCCCTTGTCCCACCCTGATCGTCCCCTGAGAGAACCCCGAGACGCCGCTCAGCTCTCCGGCGGAGAGAACACCACCAGAACCCTCAGATCCTCGGTGATGTGGTGGAACTTGTGGGCGACGCCGGCGGGCACGTAGACGACGCTGCCGCGTGCGACCTGGGTGGTCTCCAGGCCCACGGTGATCGAGGCGCGACCGCTGACGACGAAGTACACCTCGTCCTGCTGGTGCGGCTTCTGCGGGTCGGGGTCGCCGGCGTCGAGCGCGTACAGGCCGACCGACATGTTCCGCTCCCGCAGGAACTGCAGATAGGCGCCGTCGTTGGCGGCGCGCTCCGCCTCCAGTTCGTCCAGCCGGAAAGCCTTCATCGTTCCTGCCCGCCCTTGCTCGCTACTCGCCTCTGATCGCGTCTGCCACGATCAGACACATGAAGAATTTCGTAGTCAAGACACTCGCCAACGCGGGGGCTCTGGCCGTCGCCGTCGGGGTGCTCGACAAGATCACCCTGACGGGTTCGAGCACGGGCAAGAAGATCGGCACGCTGATTGTCGTCGCGCTGATCTTCGGACTGGTGAACTTCCTGGTCAAACCGGTTGTAAAGGTATTGACCTTCCCGTTGTTCATCCTGACGCTCGGCCTGATAACCCTGATCGTCAACGCCCTGATGCTCCTGCTCACCTCGTGGGTGGCGGGCAAACTGAACCTGAGTTTCCATGTCGAGGGCTTCTGGACCGCCGTGCTCGGCGGCCTGATCATCTCCATCGTCTCCTGGGCGCTGCACCTCGTGCTGCCCGACGACGAGGACTGAGTGAGCCGCATGACCTATCGCGTCTGTTTCGTCTGCACCGGCAACATCTGCCGCTCACCGATGGCGGAGTCCGTCTTCCGCGCCCGCGTGGCGGAGGCCGGTCTCGACGGCTTGGTCGAGGTCGACAGCGCGGGCACGGGCGGCTGGCACGAGGGGGACGGGGCGGATCCGCGCACCGTCGCCGTCCTGACGGAGAACGGCTACGACAGCGAGCACACCGCACGCCAGTTCCAGCCCTCCTGGTTCTCCCGGCTCGATCTGGTGATCGCCCTGGACGTCGGCCATCTGAAGGCCCTGCGCCGCCTCGCACCCACCCCCGAGGACGAGGCCAAGGTCAGACTTCTGCGCACCTACGGTCCGGCCGCCGACGGCGACCTCGATGTGCCCGACCCGTACTACGGGGGGATGGACGGGTTCGAGGAGTGTCTTGAGATGGTGGAGGCGGCGAGCCCCGGCCTGCTCGCCGCGGTACGCGAGCACATGGAGGGACGGACAGCATGACGCCACGGGACGCGGACACGTCCGGTCCGGGGATCGGCGACGGTACGCGGGCGGTGCGGGCGGGGCTGCCCGAGCCGGTCAAGCACGAGCCGACCCTGCCGGGCCCGGTCTTCGCCGCGCACTTCCACCTGCCCGGCGAGCCGACCGGCCCGTACACCTACGGTCGGGACGAGAACCCGACCTGGACACATCTGGAGCGCGCCATCGGCGAGCTGGAGGCGCCCGGCGAGAAGGGTGTCGAAGCGCTCACCTTCGCCTCCGGCATGGCCGCGATCTCTGCGGTCCTCTTCTCCCAGCTACGCGCCGGCGACACGGTGGTGCTGCCCGAGGACGGCTACCAGGTCCTGCCGCTGGTGGCCGAGCAGCTGACCGCGTACGGCATCGCCGTACGCACCGCGCCGACCGGTGACGACGCCCAGCTCGGTGTCCTCGAGGGCGCGAAGCTGCTGTGGATCGAGACCCCCTCGAACCCGGGACTCGACGTCTGCGACGTGCGGCGGCTCGTGGCGGCGGCCCATGCGCAGGGCACTCTCGTCGCCGTCGACAACACCCTGGCGACGCCACTCGGCCAGCGGCCCCTGGAGCTGGGCGCCGACTTCTCCGTGGCCAGCGGCACCAAGATGCTCACCGGGCACGGGGACATCCTGCTCGGCTATGTGGCGTCCGGGAATGCCGAGCTGATGGCCGCTGTGCGGCGCTGGCGCAAGATCGTCGGAGCGATCCCTGGTCCCATGGAGGCCTGGCTCGCGCACCGCTCGCTGGCCACTCTGCAACTGCGCGCGGACCGGCAGTCGGCCAACGCGCGCGCGGTCGCCGAGGCGCTGCGTGGCCGGGCCGAGGTGACGGGGCTGCGGTATCCGGGGCTGCCCGACGACCCCTCGCACAAGATCGCCGCGCAGCAGATGCGGCGCTTCGGATGCGTGGTGTCGTTCTCGCTGCGCACGCGCGCGTGTGCCGACCGTTTCCTGGACGCACTCCGCATCGTTGACGACGCGACCAGTTTCGGAGGGGTGCGGTCCACCGCCGAGCGGCGTGGACGGTGGGGCGGCGACGCGGTCCCGGAGGGTTTCATCCGCCTCTCCGTCGGCGCCGAGGACCCCGCGGACCTGGTGGCCGACGTGCTGCGTGCACTCGACGAATCGGCGGATTGATCACGTCCTGCGCTGCGTCCCCGGGCCCCGGCTCCGCCCGTCCAGGGGCGCAGCGGTCTCCGGGGGGCTCTTCGCCGTGCAACGGACGGTCCGAGCCTCCCCCCTCGTGGCTCGGACCGTCCCGGTTCCGCGTGCGAAGAACCGCGCGAACAAGGTTAGTTGACTCTGTGTCAGTGTCCAATCACAGTAGCGACAGAGACCTATCGACTTATTTATAGTTGGGCGTGGTCGCGGGGCGCCGGGCCGGGAGGGAGCACCATGGATCTGGCCCTGCTGCGCACCTTCGTGACGGTGCACCGGGCCGGTTCCTTCACCCGTGCCGCGGCACTGCTCGGCCTCTCGCAGCCGGCGGTCACCTCCCAGATACGCGCCCTCGAACGGCAGCTGGGACGGCCCCTCTTCCTGCGCCAGGCCCGCGGGGTGACTCCCACCTCCATCGGCGACGAGCTCGCGCACAAGGCCGCACCTCATCTGGACGCCCTGGTCGAGATCGCCGAGACCGGCCTCGACGAGCACTCGACGCTGCGGACACTCCATCTGGCGGGACCGCCGGAATTCATCGCCGAACGTGCCCTGCCCGCGCTGGCCGAGCTGACCGGCGAGGACGGCCGGGGGCTGGCCCTCCGCGCCTCCTTCGGCAACGCCGAAGAGACGCTGGATGGACTTGCCGCCGGGCACCACGACCTGGCCATCACCACGACGCGGCCCCGGGGGGCCCTGCTCACGGCGACCCCCCTCTGCGACGAGGAGCACGTCCTGGTCGCGGCCCCCCGCTGGGTTCCCCGCATCGGCCCCGGCACGGTGCGCCGCAGGGGCGCACATCCGCTGGAGAACCTTCCGGTCGTCGAGGTGCACGAGTCGCTGCCCTTCGTCTCCCGCTACTGGGCCGCCGTCTTCGACTCCCGGCCCGCCGCCTCCGGCGCGGTCGTCGTCCCCGACCTGCGGGCGGTTCTCGCCTGTACCGCCACCGGAGCCGGGCTCGCCGTGCTTCCGCGCTACCTCTGCGCCTCCGCGCTGGAGCGGGGCGAAGTCGTGGCCCTTCACGAACCGGCGGTGCCCCCGCTGCGGACGTACCTCCTCGTGGTCCGCACCGGGACACTCGCCCTGCCCCATATCGCTCGTGCCCATGAGTGGCTTCTGCGGACCGCGGCCGCCTGGGGCTGAGACCGAGGGCGGGGACGGCGTGGTCCGCCGCCGCGACCCCCGCACCGGGTCCACCCGCTGTTCACGCTGGGTTCGGCGCCATGTGGAGTGCGGGATGTTTCACGTGGAACGGGCTGGGCCACATTTCACCCATGACCGTTCGCCCCGTGGTCAAGCGCACTGCCCGCGCCATCCTGCTGGATGGTGACGACCTGATTCTGATCAAGCGGACCAAACCCGGAGTCGATCCCTACTGGGTCACCCCGGGCGGCGGGGTCGAGCCGACGGACGCGACCGTGGTCGACGCGCTCCACCGCGAAGTGCACGAGGAACTCGGGGCCAAGATCATCGATGTGGTCCCCTGCTTCGTGGACACGGTCGAGCACATCGGTGAGAGCGGCGGGGCGACGGGCGTGAAGGTCCAGCACTTCTTCGTCTGCCGCCTCGAGTCCATGGACGAGCGCCTGCGGCATGGCCCCGAGGTCGAGGAGCCGGCCGGCGAGTACCGGATCGTACGGGTGCCCTTCACACGCGTCGGTATCGCGTCCGTCCATCTCGTACCGCTGTCACTGCGGCACTACCTGGACGGGAACATCGAGGGAGTACGCGCGATGCACGCCCCCGACCTGGGCTGACACCCCGTACCGGACCGTCCTGAGGGGCACACCCGGGAGGGCCGGGCCTACGAGTCCTGCACGCCGGCCAGGACCAGTTCCTCCACCGCGTCATGGCGGATGCGGTCCGACGGGACACCGACGTTGCGGAGTGCGTCCACACCTCTGCGGATCATGCCGGGCGGGCCCGAGAGATACACGTCGTACTCGTTCCACGGTCCGTACTCGCGTATGACGTCCGGCAACTGGACGCGTGCCTGCTCGTCGACGACCGGGCGGACCGAGAGCCAGGGGTGGTTCTGCTGCAGCCGGAGCATGGTGTCGATGTCGTACAGGTCGTGGCCGGTGCGGGCACCGTAGAAGACCTCGACCCGGCGCCGTTCACCGTGCTCGGCGACATCCTCGACCAGGGCCTTGATGGGCGCGATGCCGGTGCCGCCGCCTACGCAGAGCAGTCCGCTGTCCGTGGTGTGGTCGACGGTCATCGAGCCGGCGGGCGGGCCGAGCCGGATGATGTCGCCGGGGCGGGCCCGGTGGACCAGAGCGTTGGACACCCAGCCCGCCGGGACCGCCTTCACATGGAAGGCGAGCAGTCCGTCGGAGCGTGGTGCCGAGGCGAAGGAGTAGTGGCGCCATATCCGCGGCCACCACGGGGTCTCCAGGCTCGTGTACTGACCGGCCAGGAACGGGTACGGCTGGTCGGGGCGGACCGTGATCACCGCGATGTCCGGGGTCCGGAGCTCATGCGAGACGACCTCCGCGTACCACCAGGCCGGGGCGCGCAACTCGTCCTCGGCCGCCGCGTCGATCATCACCTGGGAGATGGTCGTGTACGCCCGCACCCAAGCGGCCTCGGTCTCGTCGTCCCAGATCGCGGAGGCGTACTTGCTCAGCGCCCCGATGAGGCACTCCCCGACGGCCGGATAGTGCTCGGCCCGGGTGCCGTACTTGCGGTGCCCACGGCCGAGGTTCTGCAGATACGCGACCAGGACCTCGGGGTTGTCGATGTGCTCCGCGGCGGTGAGCAGCGCCTTGAGCAGCCGGTCCCGCTGCGTGTCCATCGCAGCGGGGAACAGCGACCGCAGGTCGGGGTGGCGTACGAAGAGCAGCGCGTAGAAGTAGGAGGTGACCTTGTCGGCGATGGGTCCGGCCTCGGCCATGGTGCGCCGGATCAGCACGGCGTCGGGGGACGCCTGGGGTTCGGGGGCCGGTCGCTGCGCGGAGATCGGGGGTTCGGAGCGGCCATCGCCCTGCGGGCTCTCGGGAGCCGACCGGACGGGGACGGCCTCGACCGGTGTCTGTCGCGGGGAGACGAAGGCCGACTCGGCGGGAGCGGTCTGAGGGGCTCCGACGGGGCCGGAAGCGGTGGGATCGCCGTCCTCCTGGGAGACGCCGCGCGTCGGCTCGTTCGGGGGAGCAGCCGGGGCGGCCGCCTCGTGGGATGGTTCAGGTTCGGTGGCGTGGTGTGCCGGAGGAGCCGTCGCCGGCGCGGGACGGCGTATTCGCGCCTGGTCGGTGTTCTCACCCGGGGTCTGCCGGCCGACAGGACGCATCGCCGCCAGGCGGCTGCCCTCGGGTGTCTCCGGTTCTCCGTTCGGGGGCGCCTGGGGGGTCTTGCGGGGCGTGAACCAGCCGCCCCCGCCGCTGCCACCGGAGGTGCCCTCGTCGGCCGACGTGGTGGTCGGAGCGTCCATGGTGTGCCTCGCCTCGAACATCTTTAGGTCGGTCTGCGCACTTCCCCCGTCGGCGGGCGTCAGTCTCCGCGCCAGGGGCCTTGCTTCTCTTCCCTGTTCCGTCCCTGAGTGTCAATGCGGCCCCATTCAACCCACGTTCCCGCTGTGTACGGACAAGTAAGGCGAGAGTGTGACATTGGCCGCAGCACTCAGACCGCAGCATCGCACTCCGGACCTCCGCCCGGCCGCGTAACAGAAAATGCGGGCCTTCGACCTCTCCGTCCCGTTAGGCTGCATCGGCCTGCGTTCGCGCCCCGCAGAACGTACGCACATCACACCGGACGCGAACCGGACTCGACCATACCGGCCACAGTCCCACACACAAGTATCCCCTTGGGCTACCGCCAAGGGACGGCCGTCCCCACGGACAATGTCCTCAACCACTGTGCGCGCCGTACCCATTCATGGGATCCGTTCCGGAGCGATCCCGATCCGGTCTCTCGCTGTTTCACGTGAAACGCCTGCTCCTGTGCGGTGTTGGGGCATGACATGGCCAAAAGAGTGTGCGTTCAGAAGCAAACTGGTGGACGTCGATGGCCCCTGTCGGACAGCCTGACCTGCGTGTCGACACCTCCCCTCAGCGCTCTGCCCATCCGCCGCCTGACGCCCCGCGATCTCAACGCCTGCGCCGACTTGTCCGAGGATCGGGGGTGGCCCCGGGAGGAACACAAATGGGGCCTGCTCCTGGCCGCCGGCAAGGGGTACGGCATCGACGATCCCGAGGGCGGACTTGTCGCGGCCTGTGTCGTGACGCAGTACGGATCGCGGTCCCGTCCGGATCTCTGCGGCATCGGCATGGTGCTCGTCGCCCAGCGGCACGCACGCCAGGGTGTGGGCCGTCGGCTGATGCGTCATGTGGTGGCGGACATGGACGCCGCCCCCCTCACGCTGTACGCGACCCCCTACGGCCGACCCCTCTACGAGGAACTCGGTTTCAAGGCCATCGGTAGCTCGGAGATGGTGCTGGGGCACTTCACGGCCGGTGGACCGCCGTCCCCCGTCCTCACCCGCCCGGCCACTGCGGAAGACCTCGCCACGCTCGTCGGGCTCGACGAGGAGGTCTTCGGCGCCGACCGCACCCATGTGATCACCCGGCTGCCCGCCTTCGCCGACCAGTTGCGCGTCGCCGAGGAGGACGGACGGATCACCGGATACGCGGCCGCCTGGCCCAATGTGGGCACGCATGTCGTGGGCCCGCTCATCGCCCGTGACACGGAAACGGCCAAGGCACTCGTCGCGTCTCTTGCCGCCCACACCGACCGCCCGCTGCGCACGGACGTCGACGTGCGGCACGAGGACCTGCTGACCTGGCTGAAGGACCATGGGCTTGCCTCCGTCGGCATGAACACGGTCATGACGTACGGGATCCCGGATCTGCCCGGCGACTGGACGCGGCGCTTCGCTCCGGTGACAGTGGCGGCGGGTTGAACCCGTCCGGACGAAACGCATGCCTCCGACAGTCAGTCGGAGGCATGTCCCGTCCACACGGAACGCGCGCCTCTCACAGTCACGCGTTCAGGCTCTCGGCGGCGGACCCGCTCAACGGTGCACAGGGGCCTGCCGTCCGCTCGACGCCCCTCCCGTCTCGGCGATGCCCGAGGCCGTCTCCCGGCGCTCCAGGGCGGCCGAGAAGAACGCGAGCACCAGAGCGGCCACGGCGAGAAGGGCACCGACCCAGTTCGGGGCGGTGTAGCCGAGGCCGGCAGCGATGACGATGCCGCCGAGCCAGGCCGACAGGGCGTTGCCCAGGTTGAAGGCGCCGATGTTCGCGGCCGAGGCGAGGGTCGGGGCGCCGTGCGCGTGGTCCAGGACCCGCTTCTGCAGCGGAGGCACGGTCGCAAACCCAAGGGCGCCGATCAGCACGATGGTGAGCGCGGCGAGAACCTTGTGGTGCGCGGTGATCGTGAACAGCGCGAGCACGATGGCGAGTCCGCCGAGCGACACGTACAACATCGGCATCAGCGCACGGTCTGCGTACCGGCCGCCGATGAGGTTGCCGCCGACCATGCCGAGGCCGAAGAGGACCAGCAGCCAGGTGACCGAGCCCCCGGCGAAGCCGGCCACATGGGTCATCATCGGCGCGATGTAGGTGATGGCCGCGAACACTCCGCCGAAGCCGAGCACGGTCATCGCCATGGCGAGCAGCACCTGCGCATTCTTGAAGGCGGCCAGCTCATGGCGCAGGTGTACGCCCTCCGGCCTGGGCATCTCGGGCACGAGCTTCGCGACTCCGAGCAGTCCGAGCACACCCAGCGCGGCGACGAGCGCGAAGGTGATCCGCCAGCCCGCCGTCTGCCCGATGAGCGTGCCGAGCGGGACCCCGACGACGTTGGCGACGGTCAGACTGCTGAACATCATCGAGATGGCGCCGGCCTTCTTCTGCGGGGCGACCAGTTCGGCGGCGACCACCGAGCCGATGCCGAAGAACGCGCCGTGGGCCAGAGAGGCCACCACCCGGCCCACCAGCATCAGCGCGAAGACAGGAGCGATGGCGGAGAGCAGGTTGCCGATGATGAACAGGCCCATCAACAGCATCAGCATCCGCTTGCGGGAAACCCTGGTGCCGAGCGCGGTCATGACCGGGGCGCCGAACATCACCCCCAGGGCATAGCCGGTCACGAGCAGTCCGGCGGTGGGGATGGAGACCCCGAAGTCGCCCGCCACCTCGGGCAGCACTCCCATGATCACGAATTCTGTGGTTCCGATTCCGAAGGCCCCGATGGCGAGGGCCAGAAGCGCGAGAGGCATGCGGGCTGCACCTTCCGAACGACTGCATGAGCGCTGTGCACCCTCCACAATAGTTGCAGACGCGGGCTATAAGCAATAGCGGTCTATTGCGATGGTGTTCTATCCTGGACGGCAGCCGCTCCGGGATGGAGGAGAACGCCATGACAGCGACGGACCCCGCGCTCACCGCCCTCGCTCAGGGCTGGTGCGCCCTCTCCCTGCTGCACGGGAGAATCGAGGCCCATATCGAGCGTGCCCTGCAGGCCAAGCACGAACTGAGCGTGCGGGAGTACTCCCTGCTCGACGTGCTGAGCCGGCAGCACAACGGTGTGGGCGGCATGCTGCAGATGAAGCAGGTTGCCGATGCCGTGGTCCTCAGTCAGAGCGCCACCACCCGGCTGGTCACCCGGCTCGAGGACCGTGGACTGCTCGCGCGCTATCTCTGCACCACCGACCGCCGCGGCATCTACACCAACGTCAGTGAGACCGGGCTCAAGCTCCTCGAAGAGGCCCGCCCCACCAATGACGCCGCGCTGCGCGAGGCACTCGACGAGGCGGCGGAGAACCCGGAACTGGAGCCCCTTGTCCGTGTGGTCGAGTCACTGAACTTGCCCACCTGGAACCGCCTGCTCCCTGCCTCCTCCGGAGCGCTCGGCCCCACGTAGGCTGCCGATATGGGAGATCTTGAGATTCGGCGCGCCGTCACGGACGACATCCCCGCGATCGTCGCCCTGCTCGCGGACGATCCGCTCGGCACCCAGCGGGAGTCGCCGGACGACCTGACGCCCTACCTGGCCGCACTGGACCGGGTGAACAGCGATCCGAACCAGCATCTGATGGTCGCCGTTCGGGACGGACGCGTCGTCGGCACCCTTCAGCTCACGGTCATCGCCGGGCTGTCCCGCAAGGGTACGACCCGCTCGATCATCGAAGCGGTACGCATCCACGCCGATGAGCGCGGCAATGGCCTCGGCACCCGGCTCATCGAGTGGGCCATCGAGGAATCCCGGCGTCTGAACTGCCAGTTGGTCCAGCTCACCTCCGACACCCGTCGCACCGACGCCCACCGCTTCTACGAACGTCTGGGCTTCGTGGCCTCGCACGTGGGCTTCAAGATCCAGCTCTGAACGGCGGTGCCCCGGCCGGACCAGCCGTGCCCCGGCTGGCCGGACAACGCGAAAGGTCCTGTTTCACGTGAAACAGGACCCCTGCCCGATGATGTTGCCGAGGAACCGCGCCTAACCGATCCCCCGCCATCCCTCCGGGTCCACCCCGCCGGGCACCGGAGCGCTTTCGTCATACGGCTGACGCGTGAACACGAACGATCCGAGGTCCAGATGGCTCACGGACCCGTCCGGGCGCCGTACGGCCGTCAGCCGCTCTCCCGCGTAGTAGCCTTCCAGCCCCGTCCATGTGCCGTCACCGTTCGCCCGGAACCGCGAGCGTCGGCCGACGCCGGACAGCGGTCCCAGCGAGGCGAGCCCGTCCGCCGTGAACCGCAGGGCGAAGCCATACGTGCCCCAGTACCACTGCCCAGCCAGCTCCCCTACGGACGGATCGACGTCCTTCAGCGGGCGCCAAGGCTCGGGGGTCCTGGGTTCGGCCTCGGCCACGATACGGACGAGATCGGCGCCCACGACCGACAACTGCGGGCCGGAGGTGCAGTTGGCCAGGACGACGGCGGCGACATCGTCCTCCACGCTGAGGGTGAGGCACGCGAGAAAGCCCGGCAGAGAGCCCGTGTGCCCGACGAGGAGCCGTTCACCCGAGCGCCGGATCTCCAGCCCCAGGCAGTAGGCATACCCGGCCGCCACGTCCGCGGCCTCGGGCGGGGCCGCCGGAGTGCGCATCTCCAGAAGCGACTCGGCGCTCAGCACCCGGTCGTCGCCCTTGACCAGAAAGGCGGCGAAGCGCGCCAGATCCCCCGTGGTGGACCAGAGTTGCCCGGCCGGGGCCATCAGACCGAGGTCTTCGGCCGGTTCGGGCAGCAGGACATCGGCCCAGGGATGCACCGCCCAGCCCCCGGCGTGCGGTGCCTGCGGACGCGCACTCGTCCGATGCAGGCCCAGGGGTTCGAGCAATTCACGCCGGAGGACCTCCTCCCACGGGGCACCTCGCAGCTCCTCGACCAGCGCCCCCAGCAGGGTGTAGCCGGGGTTCGAATAGTGGAACCGCCGCCCGGTCCCATGCAGGAGCGGCTGCTGACCGAGCACATCCGTGAGGGTCGGACGCAGCGCGCCGGGTGTGCGTTCCCACCACGGCGCGGGTGACTCGGCCGCAAGTCCGCCCGTGTGTGCGAGCAGTTCGGCAAGGGTCGCCTCCCCCGCCCCCGTGCCGGGCAGATACTTCTCCAGCGGATCGCCGAGGTCCAGAACGCCCTCGTCGCGCAGCCGCAGAACGAGGACCGCGGTGAAGGTCTTGGTGATCGAGCCGATCCGGTACTGCACGTTCTCATCCGGGGCATGGCCGTCCACAGAGGTGCGCGAGCCGTGCCACACCATCCGGCCGTCCCGGACGACCGCGGCGACCAGGGACGGCGCCCGTCCCTCGGCCTGCGCCACGGCGATGCGATGCAGCAGAGCCCGCCGCGTGGCGGGGAGCAGTTCTTCCTGCGATGTCGTCATGACACCCAGTCCACCCGGCACGGAATCCCACGTCGAGTGCATTTCTTCGGAGTCTTCCCTCGCACCTGCTGCCGCCCCACCGAGTAAATGGCTTGCAGGCGCACACATTCCCCGCCTACGGTGCTGCGCATGGGTTCCCTGTGACAGCCCCCGTGCGACCGCGTTGAGCTCGGCTCCGCCGTCGCGCGTTCTCGTCCGCGCTTTCGCTCCCCCCGTGATGCCGCCTGTCCGGCGAGCCGCGGAGTGGCTCTGGCGTGCGCGGCTGCGCCCATCCACCCGCGCCGAACGGCCCGGCCGAGAACAGGGGACTTGGTGCTTACCACACAGCTGTCTCTTCAGAACATCACCCGCCGCTACGACGACCACATAGTGCTGGATGACGTCTCCTTCAGCATCAAGCCGGGCGAGAGAGCCGGCACCAGATCCGACAGGTCGGTGTAGGATCTCGCGGCTCGTGGCATAGGGCATCACGCTGACCTCACGCTCTGCGGGGCGTCTCACGTCGCGGCACGCAGTCGCCGTCTCATTCTTGTGGCGTTTCCTCAGCCTGCGGCCACTGCCCGCTTCGTCAGCCAGTCCGGCCAACGAGCACGGAGACGTGGACCTGCTCGGTGAATCGCGCGTCGTCTGGCAACCCCTGCCGGATACGTTCCTCGAACGCCGGCCGTTGGGCAGCTGCCGGTAGCTGTTCTGCGGGGATCGCTGAGTAGAGTCCGCCGATGATCTGGTCGAAGGTCAGCTCGTCGGTGTAGGAGACCGCTGTGCTCTGCACGTCTGAGAAGCCTGCGTCTTCGAGAGCTTGTGCATACCGGAGCCGGTCCTTCTCAGCGGTGCCGCACGATGCGGTCAGCTTGGTGTCGAAGTGGTGCTCCAGGCATCTCCGCAGAGCGTGTGACCAGGCGGAATCCTGCAACCACAGGGGCGCTCCATTCGCGATCACAGCGATGCCCCCACCTGCGCGAAACCGCGGAAACAAATTCCTGAACAGTTCATCGTGCCGCATCCAGTGGAGGGCCTGCCCAACGACGGTCATCGCAAGGGGTGACTCGTGCCCGAGCAGCGTGCCCAGGGCGGGGACGTCAGTATCCGCGCCGAGAACCCAGGTGGCGTTGTCAACTCCCCGCTCGCCGGCGGAGTCACGAGCGAGGCGAAGCATGTCGGGTTCAGGGTCCATGCCGATAACCGCTCGGACTCGGGAAGCGAGCGGGATGGCAAGCTGCCCGGTGCCGCATCCGAGGTCAAGGACACTGTCGTCCGGTGACAGCGCAAAGTAACTCCTGCAGGAGATCGAGAACTTGCTCCGGGTAGCCCCGCCGGAACCTCGCGTAGTGCTCGGCCACCTCGCCACTGAAGTCCACAGTCATGAGTGCACTATGCCGACCGCCAATCGGACGGAACAGCCTCACGGACGACCGATCGCTGTGGGCAGAAATCTCGAAGAAGGCTCTGAACGCCGATCACCGCTGTCGTCGCCGCGCGAGGCTTCCTCCTGAGCGATCGACTGAGCCCACCCAACGCCAGGTTCTGACGACCCGATGGCAACATGGTCGGGGCAGGGCACCCTCACATCGGGGTAGAACCGTCGCGCTCCCCTTCCGAATCTCAGCTCGATGGCGTATCCGCCACCGCCCCGCCAAGATCCACGAGATTCCGCCACGAAATGCGAGACCCTACAGGTCGGCGGCTCAGGTCTGGGCCATGTCCACAAAGCGGGAGTAGTGGCCCTGGAAGGCGACCGTGATCGTGGCTGTCGGGCCGTTACGGTGCTTGCCGACGATGATGTCCGCCTCGCCCGCGCGCGGCGATTCCTTCTCGTAGGCGTCCTCGCGGTGCAGCAGGATGACCATGTCGGCGTCCTGCTCGATCGAGCCGGACTCACGCAGATCGGACACCATCGGTTTCTTGTCCGTCCGCTGTTCGGGGCCTCGGTTGAGCTGTGAGAGCGCGATCACCGGCAGCTCCAGCTCCTTGGCCAGCAGCTTCAGGTTTCGCGACATATCGGAGACCTCCTGCTGCCGGCTCTCGGACCGCTTGGAGCCGGACTGCATCAGCTGCAGATAGTCGATGATGACCAGCTTCAGGTCGTTGCGCTGCTTGAGCCGGCGGCACTTGGCGCGGATCTCCATCATCGACAGGTTCGGCGAGTCGTCGATGTAGAGGGGCGCGGCCGAGACGTCCGGCATGCGGCGCGCGAGACGGGTCCAGTCCTCGTCCGTCATCGTGCCGGACCGCATGTGGTGCAGTGCCACGCGTGCCTCGGCAGACAGCAGACGCATCGCGATCTCGTTGCGGCCCATTTCAAGCGAGAAGATCACGCTCGGCAGGTTGTGCTTGATGGACGCCGCTCGGGCGAAGTCCAGGGCCAGCGTCGACTTACCCATGGCGGGGCGGGCCGCGATGATGATCATCTGGCCGGGGTGCAGACCGTTGGTGAGCTGGTCGAGGTCGGTGAAGCCGGTCGGCACACCAGTCATCTCCCCCGAGCGTGAACCGATCGCCTCGATCTCGTCGAGCGCGCCCTCCATGATCTCGCTGAGCGGCAGATAGTCCTCTGCCGTCCGCTGCTCGGTGACCGCGAAGATCTCGGCCTGGGCGGTATTGACGATCTCGTCGATGTCGCCGTCGGCCGCGTACCCCATCTGGGTGATGCGCGTGCCTGCCTCGACCAGCCGCCGCAGGACCGCGCGCTCGTGCACGATCTGCGCGTAGTACTCGGCGTTCGCCGCGGTCGGGACCGTCTGCACCAGGGTGTGCAGATACGGGGCGCCGCCGACCTTGGTGATCTCGCCCCGCTTGGTCAGCTCGGCGGCGACCGTGATGGGGTCGGCCGGCTCGCCCTTCGCGTACAGGTCGAGGATGGCCTGGTAGATCGTCTCGTGCGCGGGCCGGTAGAAGTCATGGCCCTTGAGGACCTCGACGACATCGGCGATCGCGTCCTTGGACAGGAGCATGCCGCCGAGGACCGACTGCTCGGCGTCCAGGTCCTGCGGCGGGACGCGCTCGAAGGAGGAGCCTGCGCCGTCCCAGCCACCACCGTCGTCACCGCGGTCGTGCTGCTCGTCGCGGCCTCTGCCGCCGTCACGGCCCCGGCGAGAGGCGGGGACACGATCACTGGGACCGCTGTCGGCCCACGGATCGTCCAAGGGCTCGGAAATGCTCACCGGGCCGCCTCCTCCCGTCCGCCACGCGGACCTCGCCGTGCCCCTCATTTCTAGGGCACGACACTGACAAAGCGAGAAGCCCTGCTCCGGTTCAAACGCGACTTTTCGCGTACTTTCCAAAGGCGGACGGGAAGCGGGCGCCGCACCACGTTAGGCCTGTCGGCAGCGTCAGCCAATCTGGTTATCCACAGGCCATGTGGACGACGGCCCCGATGCTGTGGAGAACTCCGCAAAACCTGTGCACGACACGGTGGACAGCCCTGTGAACAAGCCCTCAACTGATCCAGGGCACCACATTTGACCTGCGACTTTCCCGTCCACCGCCTGTGCAGAAGAAAAACTTGCCCGGCGGAATCAAGATCACCGCGAAGGGGACACCGGACCTCACCCCGCGCACACAATGGTAAGGAGCACAGACACATTGCATCACTTACCTGTGGACGATTAGATTGGTGGCCATGACACAGACTCCCGCGCCACCCGGCGCCACCCGACGCCGTCATGACCGGGAGATCATCGGCTTGGCCGTTCCGGCCTTCGGCGCACTCGTGGCAGAGCCTCTCTTCGTGATGGCCGACAGCGCGATCGTCGGCCATCTCGGCACCGCTCAACTGGCCGGACTCGGCGTCGCCTCGGCACTCCTGACCACCACGGTGAGCGTCTTCGTCTTCCTCGCCTACGCCACCACGGCCGCCGTCGCCCGCCGCGTGGGTGCGGGCGATCTGCGGGCCGCCATCCGCCAGGGCATGGACGGCATCTGGCTGGCGCTGCTGATCGGGGTGACCGCCGTCGCCGCCGTGCTCCCCACGGCACCCGGCATCGTGGAACTGTTCGGCGCCTCGCAGACGGCCGCCCCCTTTGCGACGACCTATCTGAGAATCTCCATGCTCGGTGTTCCCGCCATGCTGGTCGTGCTCGCCTCGACCGGCGTACTGCGGGGCCTACAGGACACAAGGACACCGCTGTATGTCGCCGTCGCCGGTTTCGTCGCCAACGCGGCTCTCAACGCCGGCCTCGTCTACGGGGCAGGTCTGGGGATCGCCGGCTCCGCCTGGGGCACCGTCATCGCCCAGTGCGGCATGGCCGGCGCCTATCTGTATGTCGTCGTCCGCGGTGCCCGACGGCACGGTGCCTCACTGCGACCGGATGCGGCGGGCATACGGGCCAGTGCACAGGCGGGAGTACCCCTGCTGGTGCGCACGCTCTCGCTGCGGGCGATTCTGTTGATCGCCACGGCCGTCGCCGCGCGGCTCGGCGACGCGGACATCGCCGCACACCAGATCATTCTCTCGCTGTGGAGTCTGCTCGCCTTCGCCCTGGACGCGATCGCCATCGCCGGGCAGGCCATCATCGGGCGGTATCTCGGCGCAGGCGACGCACAGGGCGCCCGGGAAGCCTGTCGCCGTATGGTCCAGTGGGGAATCTCCGCCGGTCTGGCCCTTGGACTGCTGGTTCTCGTGGCGCGTCCGCTCTTTCTGCCGTTGTTCACCAGCGACACGGCCGTCCACCGCACGGCCCTGCCCGCTCTGGTGCTCGTGACGCTCTCCCAGCCCGTCTGCGGCATCGTCTTCGTGCTGGACGGCGTCCTGATGGGCGCGGGCGACGGCCCCTATCTCGCCTGGGCGATGTTGCTGACCCTGGCCGTCTTCGCTCCTGTGGCCCTGCTGGTCCCGGTCCTCGGCGGCGGGCTCACCGCGCTGTGGGCGGCGATGACGCTGATGATGACCGTGCGGATGGTCACGCTGTGGCTGCGTTCCCGTTCGGGCCGCTGGATCGTGACGGGAGCGACCCGCTGAGCGAGTCCGGGACCTGACGTCGTGCTGTTTCACGTGAAACGCCGCCCTCCAGACTCCCGCCGGACAGAAACCTTCCCCTGACCATGAGGAAAGGGCCGCACCCCGGCGGGGTACGGCCCTTTCTCACCTGCTCGAACCGAGCGCGGCGTCAGGCCGCGACGACCTCGATGCTGACCTTGGCAGCCACCTCGGGGTGCAGACGCACAGACGTCTCGTGGGCGCCCAGCGTCTTGATCGGGGTACCCAGCTCGATACGGCGCTTGTCGACCTCGGGGCCACCGGAAGCCTTGATCGCCGAAGCGACGTCGGCCGGGGTGACGGAACCGAAGAGACGGCCGGAGTCGCCGGAGCGGACGGCCAGGCGGACCTTCACGCCCTCGAGCTGGGCCTTGACCTGGTTGGCCTGCTCGATGGTCTGGATCTCGTGGATCTTGCGAGCACGACGGATCTGCTCGACGTCCTTCTCGCCACCCTTGGTCCAGCGGATCGCGAACTTCCGCGGGATCAGGTAGTTGCGAGCGTAACCGTCCTTGACGTCGACGACGTCACCGGCGGCGCCGAGGCCGGACACCTCGTGGGTCAGGATGATCTTCATGAGTCGGTCACCCTTTCCTTAGCGCGCGGTGGACGTGTAGGGCAGCAGCGCCATCTCACGGCTGTTCTTGACGGCCGTGGCGACGTCACGCTGATGCTGCGTGCAGTTGCCGGTCACGCGGCGGGCACGGATCTTGCCGCGGTCGGAAATGTACTTCCGCAGCATGTTCGTGTCCTTGTAGTCCACGTACGTGACCTTGTCCTTGCAGAAAGCGCAGACCTTCTTCTTCGGCTTGCGCACAGGCGGCTTCGCCATGGTGTTTCTCCTGTGTGATCAAGAAGTTGGGTATACGGCCCGCCCTCGACCCGTCCGGGTCCGGGGACCCGGCACCAAGGCCTAGAAGGGGGGCTCGTCCGAGTAGCCGCCACCGCCGCCGGCGCCGCCGGAGCCGCCGCCCCAGCCGCCACCGCCCTGGCCACCGGCCGGAGCGCCGGTCGCCCAGGGGTCGTCGGCCGGAGCGCCGCCCTGCTGGCCGCCACCGGGGCCGCCGCCCCAGCCGCCGCCACCCTGGCCGCCACCGCCGCCGTAACCGCCCTGGCCGCCACGGCCGGCCGCGGTCTTGGTGACCTTGGCCGTGGCATTGCGCAGACTCGCGCCGACCTCGTCGACGTCGAGTTCGTAGACCGTGCGCTTGACGCCCTCACGGTCCTCGTAGGACCGCTGCTTCAGCCGGCCCTGCACGATGACGCGCATGCCTCGCTGGAGCGACTCGGCGACGTTCTCCGCCGCCTGACGCCAGACCGAGCAGGTCAGGAAGAGGCTCTCGCCGTCCTTCCACTCGTTCGTCTGGCGGTCGAAGGTGCGGGGAGTGGACGCGACGCGGAACTTCGCGACCGCCGCACCGGACGGGGTGAAGCGCAGCTCGGGGTCATCGACAAGGTTGCCGACGACCGTGATGACGGTCTCGCCTGCCATGGGGGAACCTCTCGGCGGGTTTGCTGCTGGCTGCTTGTGCTGCTATTCGAATCCCGAGATCAGCTGAGCGGAAGCTCAGTGGGTCTCGGGGCGGAGGACCTTGGTCCGGAGGACCGACTCGTTCAGGTTCATCTGGCGGTCGAGCTCCTTGACGACCGCAGGCTCGGCCTGCAGGTCGATGACCGAGTAGATGCCCTCAGGCTTCTTCTTGATCTCGTACGCGAGACGACGACGGCCCCAGGTGTCGACCTTCTCGACCTTTCCGCCACCGTCACGGACGACAGAAAGGAAGTTCTCGATCAGCGGGGAGACAGCGCGCTCCTCGAGATCGGGGTCGAGGATGACCATCACCTCGTAGTGACGCATGTGGAACCCACCTCCTTCGGACTCAGCGGCCACGGTCGTTCCGTGGCAGGAGGGTTGTGATGCGTACGCAACAGTGCCCGCCAGTACGTCAGCCGCACTGACGATCGGGGTCAGTACATCAGCCGCCACTGACAATCGGGGTCAGCCGACGATTGACACGGCTCGGTCTGGGCAGACACCGGTGCAGACGGTACAGAGTACCCGCACACGAGCTTCCGGTTGAAATCCGGCCGCGAAGGCCGCCAATCTGTACACATCGGGTGTGTAAGGCGCTACGATGCGCCGCCTTTCGCAGGAGGTGCCCCATGGCACAGGTATTGCGACCCAACACCACCGGCTCTCTCTTCGCCACGGACGGCAAGGCCCATCCCGTCCAGGACACCTTTCTCCTGGTGACCCTGACACTCGGGCTCTTGGCCTTCATCACGGCGTTGGTCTCCCACGACCTGCATCTGGTCAGTTCCTGGGCCGGTCTGGTGGGGATCTTCACCGGCGCGTACGGCCAGTTCATCTCCGTCACGACCCGGCAGCGCTTCGGACTGATCCTGGGGCTCGGTGCCTCCGCCATCGGCTTCTTCCTCGGCATGGCCCACGGTGGTCTCTTCGGCGGGCTCATCGGCAGCTGAGGGGGCGAGGTCGCCGGCCGGGCCGCGGGGCCGGCCGGCGACCTCATGGGCACACAGGTTGCATACGGCCAGACGGGGCGCTCGCAGGGCGCAGTAGGCTTCGGCGCGAGAGCCGGAGCCCCTGTACCCATGGGGACACACCAGCCCGAGGAGCACCCCGAATGAGCCTGACCCTGAGGACGATCAGCCGCGAGCAGCATCTGGCGTACATCCAGAGCCTGCCGGCGGCGAGCCACATGCAGGTCCCGGCCTGGGCAGACGTCAAGGCGGAGTGGCGCTCCGAGAGCCTCGGCTGGTTCGACAAGAACGGCGACATGGTGGGCGCCGGGCTGGTGCTGTACCGCCAGCTGCCCAAGATCAAGCGCTATCTCGCGTACCTTCCCGAGGGCCCGGTCATCAACTGGTTCGCGCCGAACCTGGACGACTGGATCCAGCCGATGCTCGCGCATCTGAAGCAGCAGGGCGCGTTCTCCGTGAAGATGGGCCCGCCGGTCATCATCCGGCGCTGGGAGGCCAACTCCATCAAGCAGGGCATCCAGGACCCCGATGTCAAGCGTCTGCGCGACATCGAGGCCGACTTCATCGAGCCGCGCGCCTTCGAGGTGGCCGACAAGCTGCGCCGCATGGGCTGGCAGCAGGGTGAGGACGGCGGCGCCGGGTTCGGCGACGTACAGCCCCGCTACGTCTACCAGGTGCCGCTCGCCAACCGTTCCCTGGAAGAAGTCCACAAGAACTTCAACCAGCTGTGGCGCCGCAACATCAAGAAGGCCGAGAAGGCGGGTGTCGAGGTCGTCCAGGGCGGTTACCACGACCTCGATGAATGGCAGCGGCTCTACGAGATCACGGCCGTGCGCGACCACTTCCGGCCCCGCCCACTGTCGTACTTCCAGCGCATGTGGACGGCCCTCAACACCGAGGACCCCAACCGCATGCGGCTCTACTTCGCCCGGCACAACGGGGTCAACCTGTCGGCGGCGACGATGCTGATCGTCGGCGGACACGTCTGGTACTCCTACGGCGCCTCCGACAACATCGGCCGTGAGTTCCGTCCCTCCAACGCGATGCAGTGGCGGATGCTGCGCGACGCCTACGCGCTCGGCGCGACCGTCTACGACCTGCGCGGCATCTCCGACTCGCTGGACGAGAGCGACCACCTCTTCGGCCTGATCCAGTTCAAGGTGGGCACGGGCGGACAGGCCGCCGAATATCTCGGCGAGTGGGACTTCCCGCTGAACAAGCTGCTCCACAAGGCGCTCGACATCTACATGTCGCGCCGCTGACGCCGGAGCCGGTCGCCGAGCAGTCCGGCACCGGCCCGTCGGCTCGGCGGATCCATCACAATTCCCCTCTCAGATCTCTGACACACGGCAGCCACGAGAAAGGTTCCGGGACCGGCCATGGCGCTCACGCTCTACGTCGACACCGCGCGCTGGCGGGCACACCACAAGCACGTCCAGGAGCAGTTCCCGGGGCTCGTCCCGGTCTGCAAGGGCAACGGCTACGGCTTCGGCCACGAGCGGCTGGCGGAAGAGGCCACGCGGCTGGGCTCGGACGTCCTGGCCGTGGGCACGACGTACGAGGCGGCCCGGATCAAGGACTGGTTCGGGGGCGACCTGCTCGTGCTGACGCCGTTCCGGCGCGGTGAGGAACCGGTACCGCTGCCGGACCGCGTCATCCGGTCGGTGTCGTCGGTGGACGGCGTGTACGGGCTCGTGGGGGCCCGTGTGGTCATCGAGGTGATGTCCTCGATGAAACGGCACGGGGTGAGCGAGCAGGACCTGCCGCAGCTGCACCAGGCCATAGAGAACATCCGGCTCGAGGGCTTCGCCATCCACCTCCCGCTCGACCGCACCGACGGCTCGGACGCCGTCGAGGAGGTCATCGGGTGGATGGACCGACTGCGCGCGGCCCGGCTGCCGCTGCACACGATGTTCGTCAGCCACCTCAAGGCGGAGGAGCTGGCCCGCCTGCAGCAGCAGTTCCCGCAGACCCGCTTCCGGGCTCGCATAGGCACCCGGCTGTGGCTGGGGGACCACGAGGCGACCGAGTACCGCGGGGCGGTCCTGGACGTCACGCGGGTCGCCAAGGGCGAACGCTTCGGCTACCGGCAGCAGAAGGCGGCCTCAGACGGCTTCCTGGTCGTCGTGGCGGGCGGAACGTCCCACGGGGTGGGTCTGGAGGCTCCCAAGGCCCTGCACGGCGTCATGCCGCGCGCCAAGGGCGTCGCGCGGGCCGGCCTCGCGACGGTGAACCGGAATCTTTCTCCGTTCGTCTGGGCGGGCAAGCAGCGCTGGTTCGCCGAGCCGCCCCATATGCAGGTCTCGATCCTGTTCGTCCCCGCGGACGCCACGGAGCCGAAGGTGGGCGACGAACTGGTGGCCCATCTGCGGCACACCACGACCCAGTTCGACCGGCTCGTCGACCGCTGACCCCCGGGCGCAACAGCACCAAGGCCGTACACGGAAAATCCGTGTACGGCCTTTGCATGACGGCCCCAAGACCTGTTCGCTCAGAGCGAACCGTCCTTCGGGGACTCCGTGTCCCGGCTGCCCCACTCCACGGGCGGCCCCTCGAAGTGCGCCATGTGCCGCGGCGGATGGTCCACGGGCCCCAGCACGAAGACGTCCTCCGCTCCGTCCAGTACACCGCCGGACGGGTCGTCGTCACCGGCCCGGCGCACCACGTCCCGTTCCGGCATGAAGATGTCCCGCACGACGATGGCACACAGATAGAGCGTCCCCAGCAGGTGGACGGCGACGACGACCTGGTACCCGTCGGATGGCAGGCCCTTGTGGGCGTCTCCGCTGGTCGTGTACGCGAGGTACATCCAGATCCCCAGGAAGTACGCCACCTCGCAGGCCTGCCAGATCAGGAAGTCCCGCCAGCGCGGCCGGGCCAGCGCGGCGAGGGGGATCAGCCACAGCACGTACTGCGGCGAGTAGACCTTGTTGGTGAGGATGAACGCCGCGACGATCAGAAACGCGAGCTGCGCGAAACGCGGGCGGCGCGGGGCCGACAGCGTGATGGCCGCGATGCCCGCGCAGACGCCGACCATCATGACCATCGCCCAGGCGTTGGCCGTGTCCGCGGAGATGTCGATGGTGAACCAGCGCGAGACGAACAGGAAGACCGATCCGAAGTCGACCCCGCGCTCCTTGCTGAAGCTGTAGAACTTCGACCAGCCTTGCGGCGCGAGGAACATCACCGGCACGTTGACCACGAGCCACGCCCCCACGGCGCCCAGCACGGCGGTCGAGAACTCCCGCCACTTGCCGGCCCGCCAGCACAGCACGAGGAGCGGTCCGAGCACCAGGAACGGATAGAACTTGGCGGCCGTGGCGAGCCCCACCAGGATGCCGAAGGCCAGGGCGCGGCCACGTGACCACATCAGCATCGCGACGGCCAGCAGGGCCACGGCGAGCAGATCCCAGTTGATGGTCGCCGTCAGCGCGAAGGCGGGTGCGAGGGCGACCAGAAGGCCGTCCCAGGGCCGCCGGCGGTGGATCCGCGCGGCGCAGACCGCGATGACCACGGCGCACACCAGGAGCATCCCGGCGTTGACCATCCAGTAGGTCTGCTCCCGGGACTGGAGCGTGCCGCTCCCCGGTGTCAGCCAGGAGGCGACCTCCATGAACACACCGGTGAGTACCGGGTACTCCAGGTAGTTCATGTCGCCGGGGAGCTTGTCGAAGTAGGGCACGAGCCCGTCGGCGAAGCCTCGGCCCTGGTAGAGGTGCGGGATGTCCGAGTAGCACGCGTGCGTGTACTGCGAGCTGGCGCCGAAGAACCAGCCGCTGTCGTAACAGGGCAGCTTCTGGACCATACCGAGGGCGAACAGGCCGATCGCGACGAGCGCCACGACCCGTACGGGAGTCCACCAGGACGTCCCAAGCCGTGCGCGTCGCCCGATGGGACCGCCGATCAGCTCGCTCCCGGCCGCGGCGACCTCGTCCTCCCGGGTCGGCCGCACCACGTCCGGCTCGTGGACACTCGCTCGCGTCGTCTCTGCACTGGGCATGGGGGCCATCCTGCCGCATGCACCCGGGAAAAAGCCGAGGGCCGCCCCACCTCACGGGTGGGACGGCCCCTCTTCGGTCGACGTTTCACGTGAAACGGAGCGTTTCACATGAGACACGAACAGTGATGGCTATCCGTTCTGGCCGGTGACGAACCCTCCATTGCCATTGCCCCGGGAGTTTCCGCTCCCGGAGGTCTCCGTCGGGCTCGATGTCACTCCGCCCGTGCCGCCGGCGTCGGTACCGCCGCCGTTGCCGTTGCCGCCACCGTTGTTGTTGCCACAGTTCCAGCTGAAGGCGCCGCAGGTGTCGCTGGGCGTCGGCGAGGAAGAGGTGAGCGTCGCACTCGGCGTCGGAGTCGGCGTCGGGCTCGGCGTGGTGCTCGGCGTGGGCGTGGGGGTCACGCTCGGGCTCGGGGTGTCGTTCACGACCACACCGATGGGCTCGGGCGTCGGGAAGTTCTTCACGGGCTCGTTCTTGAGCGCCTGGAACATGTAGTCGTGCCAGATCTCGGCCGGGAACGAGGCACCGTGGATCTTCTTCTGGCCACCCGTTCCATACATCTTCAGGAACGTACGCGACTTGCTCTTCTCGTCGTCGTCCATCCGGAACATGCCGATCGCGGTCGACAGCTGCGGGGTGTACCCGACGAACCAGGCGGACTTGTTGCCGTCGGTCGTACCGGTCTTGCCCGCGACCTCGCGGCCGGGCAGCTGCGCGGCGGTACCGGTTCCCTTCTCGACCACGGTCCGCAGGACGTCGGTCACGTTGTCGGCGACCTTCGCGGTGAAGGCATCCTGGGACTTGGCCTTGTGCTCGAAGGCCGTGCCGTCCTTGCTCGTGACCTTCGTGACCGAGAACGGTTCGTTCTGCTGACCGCTCGCCGCGAAGGTGGCGTAGGCACCGGCCATACGAATGGCGCTGGGGTCGGAGGTTCCGATCGAGAACGACGGGTAGTTGGCGCTCGCGAGGCTGGACTTGAGAATGCCCGCGCTCAGGGCCGCATCCCTGACCTTGTCCAGACCGACATCCATGCCGAGCTGGACGTAGGCGGAGTTGACCGAGAGCCGCATCGCCTCACGAAGGTCGATCTTGTAGTCCGGCGGGCTGCCCACCGACTCGTCGCCGTCGTTCGTCTGCAGCCACTCCTCGCCCTTCTCGTTCTTCCAGACCGTGTGGTTGTACTCCTGGATCTTCAGCTTGTTCTTACCGCTGTAGAGGCTCTTGGGCGAGACGATGGTGCGCTCGTCCTGGGCCTGCGACTCGCCGAGGTCCGGGTTGCGCTTGCCCCAGGACATCGCCGCCGCGAGCACGAACGGCTTGAACGTCGAACCCACCTGCGCACCGGTCTGGTCCGCGTTGTTGGTGAAGTGCTGGGTCGCGTCCACGCCGCCGTAGATCGCCTTGATGGCACCGGTGGCCGGATCCACGGAGGCTCCGCCGAACTGGACGAACTTGTCCGTGTTCGGGCGCAGTTTTGGTTTGATGTTGGCGTTCTGGACGTTCTTGACGGCGCTCTCGAGCTGTTCGACCTTCTTCTTGTCGAACGTCGTGTAGATCGAGTAACCGCCCTGTTGCAGGTCGCTGGCCGTGATGGTCGAGTTGTTGACCAGGTACGCCTTGGCGAGGTCGACGAGATAGCCGATCTGACCGCTCAGCCGGCTGTTCGACCGCGGGTTCTGGACCTTGGGCAGCTTGGTGTACTTGGCCCGCACCTCGGCACTCAGATGGCCGTACTGGACCATCTTGTTGAGGGTGTCCTGCATCTGGAGCTCGGCCCGCTTGCTGTTCGCCTCCGCAGTGGCGTTCGTGTCGAGGGACGTCGCGCCCGCCGGGTCGTAGTACGTGGCGCCCTTGAGCATCGCCGCCAGGAAGGCGCACTCGCCCGGGTTCAGATGGGTGGCGTCCTTGTTGAAGTACGCTCGCGCGGCTGCCTGAATTCCGTAGGCGCCCCGCCCGTAGTAGGCGGAGTTCAGATAGCCGGCCATGATCTGGGGCTTGGGGACGTTGGCCCCCACCTTGATCGCGACGAAGATCTCCTTGAACTTCCGGGAGATCGTCTGCGACTGGTCGTCCAGCATCGCGTTCTTGACGTACTGCTGGGTGATGGTGGAGCCACCCTGCGTCTGGCCGCCCCTGGCCATGTTGAAGACGGCACGCGCGATGCCGTTGGGGTCCACACCGCTGTCCGTCTCGAACGTCTTGTTCTCCTGCGAGATGACGGCGTACCGCATCTCCCGGGGGATCTGCGCGTAGTTGACGATCTGGCGGTTGATCTCACCGCCGGTGGCGACCATCTGGCTGCCGTCGGACCAGTAGAAGACGTTGTTCTGGGCCGTCGCCGTCTTGGCCACGTCCGGAACGCTCACCAGCGCGTAGCCGACTCCGGCGACTGCCACAAGGCTCCCCATGAAGCCGATGAACAGGCCCGTGACCAGCTTCCACGAGGGCACCCAGCGCGCGGCGCCGTACTTGCCCGAGCGGGGGTAGTCGATGAAGCGTTTCTTGGCGGGTGGGGTGTTCCGCCCTCTGCCCCGGCCGGGACCGGCCGGACCTCCGGGACCGCGCCCCGGGCCGTCGGGCCCTTTGCGCCGGCCGCCGGCATTTCTCTGGGCCGCCCGCCGGGCCTCGGCACGGCCGCTGTACGGGCGCTCCTCACCTCCCGCTCCATAGGAGTCGGAGGGGGACCCGGTGGCGTCTCGCGGTGCCGCGCGGCGGCCGGAGGGCGCCGATTGGCCGCGTCGGGCCGCGGCACGTCCGCCTCCCTGCGGCTGCGGCGGTTTGCGACGGTGCTCGCTCATCGAACGACTACTCCTCGGGCAGGCGCATCCTCGCGCGCCTGGAAACGGCGGCTGGTTTCCGGTCCCCCCGAAGTACGGATGCGGTCGTTTGTGCATTCACCCGTACTGCACCAAGGACGATGACGTCCCCGGGTGTCACTCGGTTCCCGGGGGTGTGCATGCCGCACAGACTACGCACCACCAAAACCCGCCGAGTCTCGAAGTTCACCCCAAATCAGGCAACTTGCCTCCTGCGAATCAGTGATGTGACCCCGCTCACCCTGTCTCCACTTGTCGCACCTGGAGGGGCGTTCTATCGTGCTGATGTATCGAGTCGATACATCAGCACGGCATAAAGGCCGTGCGGACGAGACAGCGGCAGGAAGGAGGCGCACATGAGCCGGCGTTCCGGAATCCTCGAGTTCGCCGTCCTCGGCCTGCTCCGCGAGTCCCCGATGCACGGCTACGAGCTGCGCAAACGACTCAATACATCACTGGGTGTATTCCGTGCGTTCAGCTACGGGACGCTCTACCCGTGCCTCAAGACGCTGGTCGCCTGCGGCTGGTTGATCGAGGAGACGGGCAGTACCACCGACGACGCCCACGCCGCTCCGCTCGCGGGGCGCCGCGCCAAGATCGTCTACCGGTTGACGGCGGACGGTAAGGAGCACTTCGAGGAGCTGCTCTCGCAGACGGGCCCCGACGTGTACGAGGACGAGCACTTCGCCGCTCGCTTCGCCTTCTTCGGGCAGACGTCCCGCGACGTGCGCATGCGCGTGCTCGAGGGCCGCCGCAGCCGGCTGGAGGAACGCCTGGAGAAGATGCGGGCCTCCCTGGCGCGCACCCGGGAGCGTCTCGACGACTACACCCTCGAGCTCCAGCGCCACGGGATGGAGTCCGTGGAGCGCGAAGTGCGCTGGCTGAACGAGCTCATCGAGAGCGAGCGGGCCGGACGGGACCTCAGGGGTTCCACCGCCGACGGCTCCGCTCACGGCAGCACATCCGGAGAGACGGGCGGCCTGCCCCGGCACCGGGACAGCACCCGGCCGGATCCGTCCGACGACACCACCACGTGAGGTCCAGTCGGGGCTTCACCACGTACACACAGGGAGCAACCGGAATGGGTTCGGTTCGCGTAGCCATCGTCGGCGTGGGCAACTGCGCCGCATCGCTGGTGCAGGGCGTCGAGTACTACAAGGACGCCGACCCGGCGTCCAAGGTCCCGGGCCTGATGCACGTCCAGTTCGGCGACTACCACGTCCGCGACGTCGAGTTCGTCGCCGCGTTCGACGTGGACGCCAAGAAGGTCGGTCTCGACCTGGCGGACGCCATCGGCGCCTCGGAGAACAACACCATCAAGATCTGCGACGTCCCCTCCACCGGCGTGACGGTCCAGCGCGGCCACACCCTCGACGGTCTCGGCAAGTACTACCGCGCCACCATCGAGGAGTCCGCCGAGGAGCCGGTCGACATCGTCCAGGTCCTCAAGGACAAGCAGGTCGACGTCCTCGTCTGCTACCTGCCCGTCGGCTCCGAGGACGCGGCGAAGTTCTACGCCCAGTGCGCCATCGACGCCAAGGTCGCCTTCGTCAACGCCCTTCCGGTCTTCATCGCCGGCACCAAGGAGTGGGCCGACAAGTTCACCGAGGCGGGCGTCCCGATCGTCGGTGACGACATCAAGTCGCAGGTGGGCGCCACCATCACGCACCGCGTCATGGCGAAGCTGTTCGAGGACCGAGGTGTCGTCCTGGAGCGCACGATGCAGCTGAACGTCGGCGGCAACATGGACTTCAAGAACATGCTCGAGCGCGAGCGCCTGGAGTCCAAGAAGATCTCCAAGACGCAGGCCGTCACCTCCCAGATCCCCGACCGGGACCTCGGCGAGAAGAACGTCCACATCGGCCCGTCCGACTACGTGGCCTGGCTCGACGACCGCAAGTGGGCCTACGTCCGCCTCGAGGGCCGCGCCTTCGGCGACGTCCCGCTGAACCTCGAGTACAAGCTCGAGGTGTGGGACTCCCCGAACTCCGCGGGTGTCATCATCGACGCCCTGCGTGCCGCGAAGATCGCCAAGGACCGCGGCATCGGCGGCCCGATCCTCTCGGCGTCTTCGTACTTCATGAAGTCCCCGCCGGTCCAGTACTTCGACGACGAGGCCCGCGAGAACGTCGAGAAGTTCATCAAGGGCGAGGTCGACCGCTGAGGCCGATTTTCGCCTGCGAACCGTGAGGGGTCCCCGGGCCAGGTGCCCGGGGACCCTGCGCGTATGTGAGGCTGGGCCCCATGTCCGTCGTGCGCGACCTGAGCGTCCTCCTGCGCTTCCAGGGGTTCCGACGGCTGCTCGCCGTACGGCTGCTCTCCCAGGGAGCCGACGGTGTCTACCAGGTCGCACTCGCCGCCTACGTCGTCTTCTCTCCGGAGAAGCAGACCTCGGCCGCGGCCATCGCCTCCACGATGGCGGTACTGCTCCTGCCGTACTCCCTCGTCGGCCCCTTCGCCGGAGTCCTGCTGGACCGCTGGCGGCGGCGTCAGGTCTTCCTCTACGGCAACCTGCTGCGCACCCTGCTGGCCTGCGTGACGGCCGCTCTGATGCTGGCTCACGTCCCGGACTGGCTCTTCTACGTCTCCGCGCTCTGTGTCACCGCGGTCAACCGCTTCATCCTCGCGGGACTGTCGGCCGCGCTGCCGCACGTGGTCGACGGCGAGCGCCTGGTGATGGCCAACTCGCTCTCCCCGACGGCCGGCACACTCGCCGCGACCGCGGGCGGCGGACTCGCCTTCCTGGTGCGCCTCGTGGCCGCGGGCTCCGACGCGGCGGTGGTGCTGCTGGGCGCGGCGCTATATCTGGGGTCGGCCCTCGTCTCTCTCAGCCTGGCGCCGGACCTGCTGGGTCCCGACCGGACGGGGGCGCCACCACGGCTGGGCACAGCCCTCGTCGGCACTCTGCGGGCCCTGGTGGCAGGCGTACGTCATCTGGCCGAGCCTCCGCGCCGGGAGGCCGCCTGGGCACTCGCCGCGATGACACTGATGCGGTTCTGCTACGGAGCCCTGCTGGTTCTGCTGCTCATACTGTGCCGGTACGCCCTGGCCGCGGACCCGGCCCACGGGCTCGCCCTGCTGGGGGTGGCGCTGGCGGTGTCCGGCGCCGGATTCTTCGCCGCGGCCGTGGTGACGCCGTGGGCGGCGGGACGCCTCGGTCCCGGCCGCTGGATCGTCGTGTGCGCCGCGGCGGCCGCGGTGCTGGAGCTCGCGCTCGGCCTTCCGTTCGCCACCGGCCCTCTGCTGGTCGCGGCCTTCGTCCTGGGGCTCATCACCCAAGGCGCCAAGATCTCCACGGACACGATCGTCCAGTCGGCGGTCGAGGACGTCTTCCGAGGCCGGATCTTCTCGGTGTACGACGTGCTCTTCAACACCGCCTTCGTCGGCGCGGCCGGGCTCGCCGCCGTCATGCTGCCTCCTGACGGCCGCTCAGCCGCCCTGGTGGTCACGGTCGCCGTGATCTACGCGGCAGTTGCTGTGACTATGTCCCGCTTCCTCACCGGTAAGTGTCACATCAAGGCTACGGAACCGCTCTGAGCTTCAAGGTTGTCAGCGGGGACCGGTACTTTACGGGCGTCTTATTTCATGCATTCCGCATTTACATTCGAGGGGGACCCTCACAGTGACCACTCCGCCGCCGCCCCAGGGCACGAACCCGTACGCCCAGCAACCGCCCGCGCCCATGGGACAGCAGCCCGGTCAGCCCGGAGTTCCGCCGCAGCAGCCCGGCTATCCCGGAGCCCCGCAGGCTCCCTACGCCCCGTTCCCGAACCAGGGAGCCCCCGCTCCGATGCCGCCGCAGGCGGGTCCCGGCAAGCGCTCGAGCAAGAAGGCGCTGCGCATCGTCGGAGGCCTCATCGTCGGCATCCTCGTCCTGGCCGTGAAGTTCGGCATCGGCTGGTGGGCGAACGAGACGGATGCGGAGACCACGTCGGTGGGCGCCTGCATGCACAACAACGGTTCGAACTCCAAGGCAGAGCTGAACGAGGTCGACTGCTCCTCCAGTGAGGCCCAGTACCAGGTCGTCCAGAAGTTTGACGGCAGCACCGATGACACCAAATGCGAGGCTGTCAAGGATGCGGCGATCTCCTACGTGCAGTACGGCAACGGCCACGATGTGGTGCTGTGCCTGAAGGACAACAAGTAACGCAACGGTCTGCACGGACCGGAGGGGCGATGTTTCACGTGAAACATCGCCCCTCGGCACATCCGAGGGCATGTTTCACGTGAAACCTGCCCCTCTTCCCTCTCAGGAGCCGTGCTCGGCCCACCACTCCTTGAGTGCCGCCGCTGCGGCATCGTGCTCCATCGGCCCGTTCTCCAGGCGGAGCTCCAGCAAGAACTTGTACGCCTGGCCAACGGCGGGTCCGGGGCGGACGCCCAGGATCTCCATGATCTGGTTGCCGTCCAGATCGGGGCGGATCGCGTCCAGTTCCTCCTGCTCCTGGAGCTGAGCGATGCGCTCCTCCAACCCGTCGTACGCACGGGAGAGCATCGCCGCCTTCCGCTTGTTGCGGGTGGTGCAGTCGGACCGGGTGAGCTTGTGGAGACGGTCGAGCAGCGGACCCGCGTCACGGACGTACCGGCGCACCGCGGAGTCCGTCCACTCTCCGGTGCCGTAGCCATGGAAGCGCAGATGGAGCTCGACCAGCCGGGAGACGTCCTTCACCAGCTCGTTCGGGTATTTGAGCGCCATCATTCGCTTCTTGGTCATCTTGGCGCCCACCATCTCGTGATGATGGAAGGAGACGCGACCGTCCTGCTCGAAGCGACGTGTCCTCGGCTTGCCGATGTCATGCAGCAGAGCGGCGAGCCGCAAGGTCAGGTCCGGGCCCTCCTTCTCGAGCGCCATGGCCTGTTCCAGAACGATCAGCGTGTGGTCGTAGACGTCCTTGTGCCGGTGGTGCTCGTCACGCTCGAGTCGCAGCGCGGGCAGCTCCGGCAGAACGTGGTCGGCGAGCCCCGTCTCGACCAGCAGCCTCAGTCCACTGCGCGGGTTCGCGGACAGGATCAGCTTGTTCAGTTCGTCCCGCACGCGTTCGGCGGACACGATCTCGATGCGCCCGGCCATCTCCTTCATCGCCGCGACGACCTCGGGAGCGACCTCGAAGTCGAGCTGAGCCGCGAACCGGGCGGCCCGCATCATCCGCAGCGGATCGTCGGAGAAGGACTCCTCGGGGGTACCCGGAGTGCGCAGCACCCGGGAAGCGAGGTCCTCGAGCCCATGGTGAGGATCGATGAACTCCTTCTCGGGCAGCGCGACGGCCATGGCGTTCACCGTGAAGTCACGGCGGACCAGGTCCTGCTCGATCGAGTCGCCGTACGAGACCTCGGGCTTGCGTGACGTCCGGTCGTACGCCTCGGACCGGTATGTCGTCACCTCGATCTGAAAGCGCTGTACGGCATCCCCGACGCGGGCGTCCTTCTGGGCGCCGACCGTTCCGAAGGCGATACCGACGTCCCAGGTGGCGTCCGCCCACGGCCGCACGATCTTCAGCACGTCCTCCGGACGGGCGTCCGTCGTGAAGTCCAGATCGTTGCCGAGCCGGCCGAGGAGGGCATCCCGCACCGAGCCGCCGACCAGGGCGAGCGAGAAACCTGCCTCCTGGAAGCGGCGGGCAAGGTCGTCGGCGACAGGGGACACCCGCAGCAATTCACTCACCGCACGGCGCTGCACCTGACTCAGGGCACGGGGATTGTCTTCGTTGGCGTTCGGCACAACAGAAAAGGGTACGTGGCCCAGGCGCACGGAATCGCCCCCATTAATCGTGCGGAAGCCTTCCGTAGCCGCGCATAAGCAATGTGTACGGATCCCCTGCTCGATACGTCTCTATAGAGGACAGACCTCCCTCGTTCCCGATCTTGGAAGGCGGACCGCGGCACTTCCCCTCCGCGCGCCTCGTTACCATGCCTGGACGCACATTCCGACGACCACTGACGACGACGAGGGACGGGCGAGCGCGTGGCCGAGGCGGCAGACTTCCAGGGGATGAGTCCCTCACCTGCCCGCCGGTGGCTCCGGCGCACCGGAGCACTGCTCGCGGGTGCGCCCCTGCTGGCGGGCCTGCTACAGCTGCCCGCCGGGCTGCCGGCGTACGCCGCCGAGAAGAGCGCTCCGGTGGCAGCGAGCGGTTCCGGCGCGGTCAGCGTCTCCCTCAACTCGGTCAGCCCCAGTGCTCCGACCGACGGCGACACCCTGACCGTCTCCGGCACGGTCACCAACAACGGCAAGCAGACGGTCACGGACGCGCACGTGGGCCTGCGGGTCGGCCCGTCCCTGAACAGTCGCGGGGCGATCGACAGCGCCGCCCGGCGCACCGACTTCACGCCCGGCCTGGACGGCACCGAACTCGGCGGCAAGTACGTCGAGGAGTTCCCCAAGCTCGCCCCCGGGGTCCCGCAGGACTTCACCCTCTCCGTGCCCGTAAAGGAGCTGGACCTAGGCGCCGACGGGGTCTACCAGCTCGGCGTCTCGCTCTCCGGCCAGACCTCCGCGCAGCAGTACGAGCAGGTCCTCGGCATCCAGCGGACGTTTCTGCCCTGGCAGCCGGACGGCGCGTCCGCCAAGACGAAGACGACGTACCTCTGGCCGCTGATCTCCTCCGTCCACATGAGCGCGGAGACCCTGCCCAACCAGCAGCAGACACCCGTCTTCCAGAACGACGAACTGGCCAAGGAGATCGCTCCGGGCGGCCGCCTCTCCCAGCTCCTGTCGCTGGGCAAGGGCCTGGACGTCACCTGGGTGATCGATCCCGACCTGCTCGCCTCCGTGGACGCCATGGCGGGCAGCTACAGCGTCAAGGGCGACGGCGGCTCCGCCACGGCGGGCAAGAACCAGGCGGTCGCCAAGCAGTGGCTCGCCGAGCTCGAGCAGGCGGTCCAGAACAAGGAGGTCGTGGCCCTCCCCTTCGCCGACCCCGACCTCGCCTCGCTCGCGCACGGTGGTAAGAACGTCACCGGCTCCCTGAGCCATCTCAAGGACGCCACGGACGTGGCCGCGAGCACCGTGGAGACCATCCTCCACGTGAGTCCCGAGACCGACTTCGCCTGGCCCGTGAACGGCGCGATCGACCCCTCGATCGTCAAGGTCGCCACCTCCGCCGGCGCCGACAAGATCATCGCCCGCAGCGACAGCCTCCAAGAGACCGGCGGCCTGTCCTACACCCCGACCTCGGCGCGCCCCATCGGCGGTGGCACCACGGCGGTGGTCGCGGACGCAGACCTGTCGACCGCGTTTCAGGGCGACATGACCTCGGCCGGCGCCGCCACACTGGCGGTGCAGAGCTTCCTGGCCCAGAGCCTGATGGCCAACCTGGAGGAGCCGCAGAAGCAGCGCAGCATCGTGGTCGCCCCGCAGCGGATGCCGTCAGCGAGCCAGGCCCAGTCGATGGCACAGGCGCTGAAGACCCTCCAGGACAGCACCTGGTCGCAGCCCGCCGGGCTGTCCGCGGCGGCCGACGCCAAGCCGGACCCGCTCGCCACGACGCACGTGCCGTCCACCTCCCGCTACCCTGCGTCGCTGCGCAGGGAGCAACTGCCGCAGTCCGCGTTCCAGCAGATCGAGGACACGCAGGACAAGCTCGACAACCTCCAGGTGATCCTCACCGACCGCGAGCGGGTCGTCACCCCCTTCGGGCGGGCCATAGACCGCGCCATGTCCACCTCCTGGCGGGGGCACTCCACCGAGGCCTCGGACTTCCGCCTCGACGTCGGGTCGTACCTCGACGGGCTCACCGCCCAGGTCCGGCTGATCGAGAAGTCGGAGACCAAGCTGTCGGGCCGCAGCGCCACGATCCCCGTGACGGTGCAGAACAACCTCATGCAAGGGGTCGACCACCTGGTGCTGCGGCTCACCTCGCAGCAGCCGACGCGCCTCAAGATCGGCAACGGCCCCTACGCGGAGCAGCCCATCACCGTCTCCGGCGGGCACAGCCAGTCCGTGAAGTTCACCACCACGGCCAACGCCAACGGCCGGGCCGCGGTGGTCGCCCAGCTCTTCACGGAGGACGGCCAGGCGTACGGCCCCGCCGTCACCTTCGACGTGAACGTCACCGAGATCACGCCCACGGTGATGCTGGTCATCGCGGGCGGTGTCCTGCTGCTGGTCCTCGCCGGATTCCGCATGTACACCCAGCGCAAGCGCCTGGCCGCGCGACAGGCCCAGGAGGAGCAGAGCGACCCGGACGCCACCCCGCAAGAGGGGGGTCTGAACGACTCCGCGGACGGCACCGTAGACACTGAGGACGCCGAAGGCCCCGCGTCGGAACCCGAACAGGAGTCGGACGCGGAGCACGGGGCACACGACCCGGAGCAGCCGAGTGACCCGGTACCGGACACCGCACCCGAAAGCGCCGACCCGTCCAGCACGGGTGAGAGAGTGGACCGTTGAGCGACGTCGTGGCCGGTCGGCCCGCGGACAATGAGGTGGGGTAACCATGAACGCGCCGTACGACGGTGACCACGGCCAGGGCGCCGTGGGCGGCCCCTCGGGCCACCCCGAGGGGCCGCCGCCGCACGGGCCCGGCCAGGTACCGCCGCCGCACCCCCAGGCGGACATGTACCTCCAGGACGCCTACCAGCAGGACCCCTACCGGGCGCAGGACCTCTCCGCCCAGGATCCGGTCACCGAGGCCCTCTACGACCGCGCCGCGCACCCCCCGCCGCCCCCGGGCACCTACCCGCCCCAGCAGCCGCTCTACGGGCAGCCGCCGACGCCGCAGTACGCCCCGGACCCCCACGTCTGGGCCCAGCCCCCCGCGCCCGAGCCGTCCGGCCCGACGCAGTACCTGCCCTACGGCGACGACCCCCGCACGACCCAGTACGTGGGCGTCGACGACCTGGTCATCCAGGCCGGCGAGGAACACCACGAGCCGGATGCCTTCGCCCACCTCTTCCGCGACCAGCAGCAGGGCGGCGGACAGCCGTACCCACCGTCGACGTCCATGCCCGCACCGGCTCCCGGCCAGGGCCCCATGGGCCGCTACGAGACGGCGGCCCACGCCCCCGCACCCGGCCAGCCCGGGGCCTACACCCCCGCGCCCGCACCGGCCGCCGGGGCGGCTCCCACGGCCGCACCGGCTCCCGCCGCACCCGAGGCCCCCGCCAAGAAGGGCGGGCGGGCCTCGGGACTGCTGAAGTCCAGCGCCGTGATGGCGGCGGGCACGATGGTCTCCCGGCTCACCGGGTTCATCCGGTCCGCACTGATCGTGTCGGCGCTCGGCCTCGGCCTCCTCGGAGACTCGTTCCAGGTCGCGTACCAACTGCCGACGATGATCTACATCCTCACCGTCGGCGGCGGCCTGAACTCCGTGTTCGTGCCGCAGCTCGTCCGCTCCATGAAAGAGGACGAGGACGGCGGCGAGGCCTACGCCAACCGCCTGCTGACGCTCGTCATGGTGGCGCTGGGCGTGCTCACGGCGGTGGCGATGTTGGGCGCACCCCTTCTGGTCCGCTTCCTGTCCGTTCCCGTGGCCGACGACCCGGCCGCCAACGAGGTCGCCGTCACCTTCACCCGCTACTTCCTGCCCTCGATCTTCTTCATGGGCATCCACGTGGTCATGGGGCAGGTCCTCAACGCGCGCGGGAAGTTCGGCGCGATGATGTGGACCCCGGTCCTCAACAACATCGTCATCATCGTGACGCTCGGCGCCTTCATCTGGGTCTACGGCAGCGCCGCGCACTCCGGGATGACGGTCCACAACATTCCGCCGGAGGGCGAGCGTCTCCTCGGAATCGGTGTCCTGCTGGGACTGGTCGTCCAGGCCCTCGCGATGATCCCCTACCTCCGGGAGACCGGCTTCCGGATCCGGCTGCGCTTCGACTGGAAGGGCCACGGCCTCGGCAAGGCGGCGATGCTCGCCAAGTGGACCGTGCTGTTCGTCCTCGCCAACCAGGCGGGGGCCATGGTCGTCACCCAGCTCTCCACGGCCGCCGGCAAGGCCTCCCCGGTGAAGGGAACCGGCTTCGCCGCCTACGCCAACGCCCAGCTGATCTGGGGCCTCCCGCAGGCCATCATCACCGTCTCCCTGATGGCCGCCCTGCTGCCGCGCATCTCGCGCTCCGCCTCCGAAGGCGACGGCGGTGCCGTCCGGGACGACATCTCCCAGGGCCTGCGCACGACGGCCGTCGCGATCGTCCCGATCGCCTTCGGGTTCGTCTCGCTCGGCATCCCGATGTGCACCCTGATCTTCGGCTCCTCGGGCATCGGCTCCGCGACCAACATGGGCTACATGCTGATGGCCTTCGGCCTCGGTCTGATCCCCTACTCGGTGCAGTACGTGGTGCTCCGCGCCTTCTACGCGTACGAGGACACCCGCACCCCCTTCTACAACACGGTCATCGTGGCCGCCGTGAACGCGGGCGCCTCGGCCGCCTGCTACGTCCTGCTCCCGGCCCGCTGGGCCGTCGCCGGCATGGCGGCCTCCTACGGCCTCGCGTACGCGATCGGCGTCGGAGTCGCCTGGGCGCGGCTGCGCAAGCGGCTGGGCGGCGACCTGGACGGCGCCCGGGTGCTGCGGACCTACGCACGGCTCGGGATCGCCTCGGTGCCGGCCGCTCTGCTGAGCGGGGCGGCCTGCTACGAGATCGGCCATACGCTGGGCCAGGGCGTCGGCGGCTCGCTCGCCGCCCTGATCGGCGGTGGTGCCCTGCTCCTCGGTGTCTTCTACGTGGCCGCACGCAAGATGCGCATCGAGGAACTCAACTCAATGGTCGGCATGGTCCGCGGGCGCCTGGGGCGCTGAGGCGGGGGTACGCGCACAACCATCGTGCGTCGCTGTGTGTCGTGCATAGCGGCGGACTGTGGGCACAATTGTTTTCTGCGTCGGACAGCGCGCAACGGATGGGGAGGCAGGGACGACGGTGGCGGAACGGAGCACGGCTGCCGTCGACGTGGCAGCAAACAGCGGCGACGAGCCGCTGACCGCCAAGGCGGACCAGTCCACGTCCGACGGGGTGGCCCAGATGCGGAAGCTGAACACGGACGGCGACGACTCACAGGGGGGCGGCGGAACCGAGCATCCCGGAAAGGCCTCACCCCCCGAGCTGCACAGCGGTCACAAACTCGCCAGACGCTACCGTCTCGAGGAATGTCTCACCCGTCTGGACGGGTTCAGCAGCTGGCGTGCGGTGGACGAGAAACTCCGCCGCGCCGTCGGTGTGCACGTCCTGCCGGCGGACCACCCGCGGGCCCGTTCGGTACTGGCCGCGGCCCGCTCGTCCGCGCTGCTCGGCGACCCCCGCTTTGTGCAGGTCCTGGACGCGGTCGAGGAGAACGACCTCGTCTATGTCGTGCACGAGTGGCTGCCAGACGCCACCGAGCTGACCGCACTGCTCGCCTCGGGGCCGCTGGAGGCCCACGACGCCTACCAGATGGTCACCCATGTCTCCCAGGCGATGGCCGCCGCCCATCGCGAGGGACTCTCCCATCTGCGCCTGAACCCGGGCACCGTGCTGCGCACCGCCTCCGGCCAGTGGCGTATCCGGGGCCTCGCTGTGAACGCCGCGCTGCGCGGCATCGGCTCCGACACCCCGCAGCGCACCGACACGGAAGCCATCGGTGCCCTCCTGTACGCCGCCCTCACCCAGCGCTGGCCGTACGAGGACGACGCCTACGGCCTGTCCGGGCTGCCCAAGGGCGTCGGCCTGATCGCCCCCGACCAGGTGCGTGCCGGCGTCCACCGCGGCCTGTCCGAGCTCTCCATGCGGGCGCTGGCCAACAACGGCGCCACCGCCTCCCGCCATGAGTCCCCGTGCACCACGCCCGAGGAGCTGGCGAAGGCGGTCGGCGAGATGCCCCGCATCCGCCCGCCGGAGCCCGCGTTCACGGCGCCGCCCGAGTACCAGCGCACGACGTATCAGCAAGGCACGTACGGCCGCCCCCCGGCCCGTCCGGGCATCACCCAGCCCGTACCGGCCCCGCCGCCCCCGCTGCAGAGCCGCACCGGCAAAGCCCTCAAGTGGGCCGTCTCGGCGCTGCTCATCGCCGCGCTGGGGCTGGGGAGCTGGCAGCTGGCCGAGGTTCTGATGGACCAGGGCAACAAATCCGACGACACCCGTCAGACGCAGACGACCGACGGGAACGACAAGAACGGCGGCAAGCCCAACCCCGTCACGCCGATCAGGATCCGGGGTGCCCAGGAGTTCGTCGCCAAGGGCGATGCCCAGCACCCCAACGACGTCGCCAAGACCTACGACGGCAACAGCTCGACGTACTGGAAGACCAGCACGTTCCTGGAAGGCCCGGCCCTCGCGCCGTACAAGCCGGGCGTGGGCATCGTCTACGACCTCGGCTCGGCCCAGAAGCTCAGCATGGCGTCCATCGGGCTCCGGTACGGCGGCGATCACACGGCGGTCGAGCTGTACGCGGCCGACTCACTGACGCCGTCGTCGCTGGCGTCGATGGACAAAATCGGCAGTGTCTCGACGAGTGGTACGACCGCCACGGTGAAGGTCAGCAAGTCGGTGAAGTCGCAGTATGTGCTCGTCTGGCTCACCGCCGTGCCGTACTCCGGCCCGGATTCCAGCGCGTACACCGGCGCCGGTTACAAGCAGGCCATCACCGAAGTGAAGTTCACGGGCTGAGCCAGACATCGAGGGGGAGGGGGTCCGGTGGCGGACGAAGCCGCATACGGTGATGCCAGCGATCAGGACCTCCTCGCCCGCCATGTGGCGGGCGACACCGATGCCTTCGGCGAACTGGTGCGCCGCCACCGGGACCGACTCTGGGCCGTGGCATTGCGAACCTTGGGGGACCGGGAAGAGGCCGCTGATGCCGTTCAGGACGCCCTTGTATCCGCCTACCGGGCCGCCCACACCTTTCGCGGGCAGTCGGCCGTCACGACCTGGCTGCACCGGATCACGGTGAACGCCTGCCTGGACCGCGCCCGGAAGGCCGCGTCCAGGAAGACCTCGCCCGTGGATGACACGGAACGACTGGAGCAGCTCCTGGAGCCGCACGAGTCGGCTTCCGCCCCCGCCGAGCGCAACGATCTGCACCGCGAGCTGCTGGAGGCCCTGGGCACCCTTCCGGCCGACCAGCGGGCCGCCCTGGTCCTGGTGGACATGCAGGGTTACCCGGTGGCGGAGGCCGCCCGCATCCTCGATGTACCGACCGGCACGGTGAAGAGCCGCTGCGCCCGCGGCAGAGCCAGACTGCTGCCGCTGCTCACCCATCTGCGGACCGAGCGCAGCGGCGCGGACGGCAAGAAGTCGGGCGGTGGACGGAACCGGACCCAGGGGGTGTCCGTCCCACCCGCAGCGGGACCACGTGACGCAGGGTCGAGCGATTCAGCCGCTGTGAAGGGCGGAGGTGGGCGAGCGTGACATCCACGACCGGCACGGCCGGGCACCCGGCAGTCGAGGACCTCTCCGACCTCAGGGAAGGTCTCCTTCCACCGTCTCGTACCGCGGACCTGCGGCGGCATCTTGAGGACTGCCCCCTCTGCGCCGATGTGTATGACTCCCTCGAGGAGATCCGCGGTCTCCTGGGCACACTGCCGGGACCGCAGCACATGCCGGACGACGTGGCGGACCGCATCGATGCCGCGCTTGCCGCGGAGGCCTTGCTGGAAACGACCACGGCCGGCGCCACCAGGACTCCTTCCGTGGAGCCGGCTGTCACGCATGTTTCACGTGAAACATCGTCCGTGTCTCCGACCGACCGCCCTGCGGGTCACAGCCACGCGGCCACCGGACCCGGCCGTGCCCGGCGCACACGCCGCGACGGCCGCAGGGCCGTCGCGCTGGGAGCCGTCTTCACGACCGCGGCCCTTGGCCTGGGAGCCCTGCTGATGCAGACCCTCGGTCACGATGCGGGCAAGACCTCGCAGACGGCCTCAGAGCAGCACACCGACGCGGCTCACACCTACGCCGGAGGCACCCTGGAGAAGCAGGTGAACGACCTGCTCGCCGGACAGAAGACGGGCGGGGGGCGGGCCGGCAGTGGCAAGCCCTGGGGCGTCCAGTCCGAAGGTGACACGACGGGGTCCTCGGGCATGCAGCCCAACAGGACCCTCAAGGACACCACCGGCAGCGTTCCGAGCTGCGTCGAACAGGCCATCCACGCCCAGCAGCCGGTACTCGCCGCCGACAAGGGGGTGTATCAGGGAACCGTCGTCTATCTTGTCGTCACCCCCGACGTCTCCGACCGCACCAAGGTCACGGCCTATATCGTCGATGCCGCCTGTGTGAAGAAGACAGCGGTCACGCCCGGCAAGGTGCTGCTGACCCGTTCGTACGAACGCTCCTAGGATTCCCGCACCGGACGGCTCCTGCCTCGTGCCGCCTGGCATCGGTGTGCGGTGCCGGGTAGTCCGTGTGCCCGGCCACACCGGGAATGCGGGCCCCTTAGGATCCGTTGGGTGGGGTGAGAGTACTCAGAGATGCTCCCCCCGGCAGAAGCAGCAGCAGTCTCCAGAGACGAGGAATGAAGCCGTGAGCGACGTCCGTAACGTGATCATCATCGGCTCCGGGCCCGCCGGCTACACGGCGGCGCTCTACACCGCCCGTGCTTCGCTGAAGCCGCTGGTGTTCGAGGGCGCTGTGTCCGCGGGCGGTGCACTGATGACCACCACCGAGGTGGAGAACTTCCCCGGTTTCCAGGACGGCATCGTGGGTCCCGAACTCATGGACAACATGCGCGCGCAGGCCGAGCGCTTCGGTGCCGAACTGGTTCCGGACGATGTTGTCTCCGTCGACCTCGACGGTGAGATCAAGACGGTCACGGACACCGCCGGCACGGTTCACAAGGCGAAGGCCGTCATCGTCGCCACTGGCTCCCAGCACCGCAAGCTGGGCCTGCCGAACGAGGACGGCCTCTCCGGACGTGGTGTCTCCTGGTGCGCCACGTGTGACGGCTTCTTCTTCAAGGACCAGGACATCGCCGTGATCGGCGGCGGCGACACCGCGATGGAGGAGGCCACCTTCCTCTCGCGTTTCGCCAGGTCGGTCACGATCGTCCACCGCCGCGACACCCTGCGCGCTTCCAAGGCGATGCAGGAGCGCGCGTTCGCCGACCCGAAGATCAAGTTCGTCTGGGACAGCGAGGTCGCCGAGATCAAGGGCAACCCGAAGCTGGAGAGCCTGACGCTGCGCAACCTGAAGACCGGGGAGCTGTCAGAGCTGCCGGTGACTGGTCTGTTCATCGCCATCGGACATGACCCGCGCACCGAGCTGTTCAAGGGTCAGCTGGACCTCGACGAGGAGGGTTACCTGAAGGTGGACGCCCCCTCGACCCGGACCAACCTGACCGGTGTCTTCGGCGCCGGCGACGTCGTCGACCACACCTACCGTCAGGCGATCACCGCGGCCGGCACCGGCTGCTCCGCCGCCCTCGACGCCGAGCGTTTCCTCGCCGCGCTCGCAGACAGCGAGCAGCAGGCGGAACCCGAGAAGACCACCGTCTGACCCTTCCTGCCCCACCGCACCACCAAGTTAAGGAGCCCACTGTGGCCGGCACCCTGAAGAACGTGACCGACGACTCATTCGAGCAGGACGTGCTCAAGAGCGACAAGCCCGTCCTGGTGGACTTCTGGGCCGCCTGGTGCGGTCCGTGCCGCCAGATCGCCCCCTCGCTGGAGGCGATCGCCGCCGAGTACGGCGACAAGATCGAGATCGTCAAGCTCAACATCGACGAGAACCCGGGCACCGCGGCCAAGTACGGTGTCATGTCGATCCCGACCCTGAACGTCTACCAGGGCGGCGAGGTCGCCAAGACCATCGTCGGTGCCAAGCCGAAGGCAGCGATCGTTCGCGACCTCGAGGACTTCATCGCCGAGTAAGTGAGCGACGCCGCCGGTGAGCCGAAGCGGCGATGTTTCACGTGAAACACGAATGGGCCAGCCCGGAAGGGCTGGCCCATTCGCATGAGCGGCTGCCGGTCACAGCGGCCGCAGTGCCGGCTCCTTCTGCACGGCTCCCAGAAGCCGGTCCAGCGCCATCTCGACGTCCTCCTTCCAGGAGAGCGTCGAGCGCAGCTCCAGCCGCAGCCTCGGGTACGTCGGGTGCGGACGTACCGTCTTGAAGCCCACGGCCAGAAGATGGTCGGCGGGCAGGAGGCACGCCGGCTCCTTCCAGCGGGCGTCGCCGAAGACCTCGATCGCCTTGAAGCCACGCCGCAGCAGATCCTTGGCGACCGTCTGGACCATGACACGACCGAGCCCCTGGCCCTGATATCCCGGCATGATGAAGGCGGTCATCAACTGGACCGCGTCCGGTGAGACCGGGCTCGTGGGGAACGCCGTGGAACGCGGGACATAGGCGGGCGGCGCGTACAGCACAAAGCCCACCGGGACGTCGTCGACATAGACCACCCGGCCACAGGAACCCCAGTCCAGCAGAACGGCAGAGATCCACGCTTCCTTCTCCAGCCCGGAGGTTCCGGCCTTTACCGCTGCCGCACCACTGACGGGGTCCAACTCCCAGAAGACACACGCGCGACAGCGCGGGGGAAGATCCGAAAGGTTGTCCAGCGTGAGCGGTACGAGCCGACGCCCCATGAAGGCAGTTCCTCGCTTCCTTCGCCCGCAGCACCACGGGCGGCTTTCAGAGCACTCCGCTCCCTGAGCAGGCTGCCGACGAATCCGCCGACCGCTCCCAGGCTCAAGCCCGCGGTCACCAGTCCGGTACGGCTCATGGCTCGCATGACCCCCGCCTCCCCGCTGAACATACCGCCAGGTGGATGCGCCATACCCGATCGCATCGTATCCATGATGCGATTCCCTCGACACCGACAGAAAGCAAAGAGCGGGCCGTGTTCCGGTACACACCGGACACAGCCCGCCTTCTCTCCGGGGACCGATCGTCCCCAGCCGGTATCACCGGCCGGCTCAGTCCTCCGGTTCCTCCACGTCGTCGTCCACCAGGCTCCTCTGAAGGACCGGTCCCTCACCCGGCGCGAGGGAGCCCAGGATCCGCTCGAGGTCGTCCATGGACGCGAACTCGACGGTGATCTTGCCCTTCTTCTGACCGAGGTCGACCTTCACCCGGGTCTCGAAGCGATCCGAGAGGCGGGTCGCCAGGTCGCTGAGCGCGGGCGAGACACGGGCACCGGCACGCGGTCCCTTGGAGCGCGGCGTACTCTGCGGCCGGGACCCCATGAGGGTGACGATCTCCTCGACGGCCCGCACGGACAGCCCCTCGGCCACGATGCGGTGAGCCAGCCGGTCCTGCTCCTCCGAGTCCTCCACGGACAGCAGGGCTCGGGCGTGTCCGGCGGACAGCACCCCGGCAGCGACCCGGCGCTGCACGGCCGGCGACAGCTTCAGCAGCCTCAGCGTGTTGGACACCTGCGGGCGTGACCGGCCGATGCGGTCGGCGAGCTGGTCGTGGGTGCAGTTGAAGTCCTTGAGGAGCTGGTCGTAGGCGGCAGCCTCTTCCAGCGGATTCAGCTGAGCCCGGTGCAGGTTCTCAAGAAGGGCGTCGAGGAGGAGCTTCTCGTCGTCCGTGGCCCGCACGATCGCCGGGATGACTTCCAGACCAGCCTCACGGCAGGCCCGCCAGCGCCGCTCACCCATGATGAGCTCGTAGCGCGAGGGCCCCATCGGGCGCACCACGATGGGCTGGAGCAGCCCGACCTCCTTGATGGAGGTGACGAGCTCGGCGAGCGCGTCCTCGTCGAACACCTCACGGGGCTGCCGGGGGTTCGGAGTGATCGAGTCGATGGGCAGCTCGGCGAAGTGGGCACCCAGCGGAGGCGTGGCCGTCTCCATGGTGCCGGTCGTCGACGGCTTCTCGGCCTCCTGTGAAACAGACGGAAGTGTGGCCAGCTTCGCGGCCGCCACTCCTCGGTCCGTGGTCAGTACGGGCGCTGCTCCGGGCGAGACGGACGGACCGCCGCCCGCCACTGTCGGCGCCTTCTCCCCTGTCGGGGCGGCAGGGATCAGGGCTCCAAGACCACGGCCCAGCCCCCTCCGTCGCTCACTCACTGAATCCCCTCCACCATGCTCTGTTCCGTCTGGGTGCCGATGTGGGCGTGCTGAGCGTCATATCCGACGCCGACACCCTTCAGCGCGATTTCCCGTGCCGCCTCAAAATACGAGAGAGCGCCACTCGAACCTGGATCGTAAGTCAGTACCGTCTGCCCGTAGCTCGGCGCCTCCGAGATACGGACCGAGCGAGGAATGCTCGTCCTCAGCACCTCGTCACCGAAGTGGCTGCGCACCTCTTCCGCGACCTGGGACGCAAGACGCGTCCGGCCGTCGTACATGGTGAGCAGAATGGTCGAGACATGCAGGGCAGGGTTCAGATGTCCCCGCACCAGGTCGACATTGCGCAGCAGCTGCCCCAGACCCTCCAGGGCGTAGTACTCGCACTGGATCGGAATGAGGACCTCCTCCCCGGCAACCATCGCGTTGACCGTCAGCAGGCCGAGCGAAGGCGGGCAGTCGATCAGGATGTAGTCCAGCGGCTGCTCATAGGCCTGGATCGCCCGCTCCAGCCGGCTCTCCCGCGCCACAAGAGACACCAGCTCGATCTCCGCACCGGCGAGGTCGATGGTGGCGGGGGCACAGAAGAGGCCCTCCACATCGGGAACGGGCTGGACCACCTCGGCGAGTGGCTTGCTCTCGACCAACACGTCGTAGATGGATGGGACTTCGGCGTGATGGTCGATCCCCAGCGCAGTGGACGCATTGCCCTGAGGGTCGAGGTCGATCACCAGGACACGGCTACCGTGGAGCGCAAGCGACGCGGCAAGGTTGACCGTTGTCGTGGTCTTACCCACCCCGCCCTTCTGGTTGGCGACCACGATGACCCGGGTCTGCTCGGGTCGCGGCAGGCCCTCACCGGCGCGCCCCAGTGCCTCCACCGCCAGTTGGGCAGCACGACCAATGGGAGTGTCGTCCATCGGGGGCGGTGTTTCACGTGAAACATCGTCCCCCATCGACTCGGTACGGGGACCGGGGACCGGATCGGTCATCGGTCCCGCGATGTTGGCGTCGGACCGCAAGGATTCACTCTCCTCGACTTCAAGCTCGCAATGAACAGAGCCTCCCATGCCTTCGGGGTCGTGAACCAGCGAGGTCTGGTCTTCTGTGGAGAAATCCGCCTCTGTGGACAACTCCGTGGCCTGTACGGGGGACGGAGCCCCCGGGGTGGACAACCCTCCTAGGGTTCCGAGCGGTTTACGGTCGCGGGGTTCGGCCGCAGCCCGGCCCCGACTGATGATGCCGTGCAGCAGTGAGCGACGTTTCACGTGAAACACGATGCACAGCGGCCCTGGCCGGACCTCTGCGACACTCCGAGATGCGTAGGCGGGGCAGCTTGTGTGGAGTACGACGGCTGACCGAAAAGGCGCCCACGATCAGCGACGCCGCCGCGTCCGCCCTGTCCGGGCCGCCTTCGCCCGCTTCGCCGCGAAGCGCACACCGCCGGGGCTTTCCCCCACCTCGACACGCACCACGGTCGACAGAGGATCCACTATCCCCTCGCCCACATGAAGGATGGATGTCTCCACAGCGCCGAGCTTCGCCAGAGCGGTGGCGGCGCTCTTCAGCTCCTCCTCCGCGGTGTCGCCCTTCAGCGCCAGCATCTCCCCGTAAGGGCGCAGCAGGGGAATGCCCCAGGTGGCCAGACGGTCCAGCGGGGCCACGGCCCGCGCGGTGACCACATGAACCGGCTGAATCTTGCCCATGACCTCCTCGGCACGGCCGCGGACAACGGTCACATGGTCAAGCCCCAGCAGCTCGACGACCTCGCTGAGGAAGTTGGTACGCCGCAACAACGGCTCCAGCAGCGTGATCTTCAGATCCTCCCGGACGAGTGCGAGCGGAATGCCGGGCAGTCCGGCGCCGGAGCCCACATCGCACACGGTCACCCCGTCGGGCACGACCTCCGAGAGCACCGCGCAGTTCAGCAGATGCCGCTCCCACAGCCGGGGCACCTCCCTTGGGCCGATGAGACCGCGCTGCACACCTGTTTCCGCGAGCAGCTCCGCATAGCGGACCGCGTCCGCGAAGCGCTCGCCGAACACCTCGCGCGCCTGCTCCGGCGCAGGGGGAAGCGCTGCTGCCTCCGTCACGGGGACCGTCCTTCCGTACCGCACAAGCGCACTGGGCGCACACCACCAGAACTATCAGGGACTAAGAGCTCCGAGCAAAATGGGCGCCCGATCGGCTCGCGGCGTCTGGTGCGTGCGATCGCAAGGCGCCGAAAGGTCCTCGTTAGGGGTCCCCCCGCTCGAGCGGAGTCGAGAGTGGGGAGGAGCTATTTGGGCCTTTAGGCAACGCGGCTGAGGTCCCCCCTGCTCGAAGAGCTTGGGGGAGTGCGTGCCAGACGCCGCGAGCCGGGCGCCCATTTCGCTCGGAGCTCTAACGGCTGCCGAAGACACAGCCGAGGGGAACTACCAGGCTGACAAAGTTCGGCCCCGCCTGCTCAACAGACGGGGCCGGAGGAACCTACGAACCGATTCAGGCGGGCAGCACGACAACGAAGCGCTGCGGCTCCTCGCCCTCGGACTCGCTGCGCAGGCCGGCGGCCTTGACCGCGTCATGCACGACCTTGCGCTCGAAGGGCGTCATCGGCTTGAGCTTCACGGGCTCGCCGGAACTCTTGACCTCGGCCACCGCCTTGGCGCCGAGCTCCGAGAGCTCCGCGCGCTTCTTGGCGCGGTAGCCGGCGATGTCCAGCATCAGCCGGCTGCGGTCGCCGGTCTCCCGGTGCACGGCCAGGCGTGTCAGCTCCTGGAGCGCCTCCAGCACCTCGCCGTCACGACCGACCAGCTTCTGCAGGTCCCGGCCGGCCGTGTCGCTGATGATCGACACGGACGCACGGTCGGCCTCGACGTCCATGTCGATGTCGCCGTCCAGATCGGCGATGTCCAGCAGACCCTCGAGGTAGTCCGCCGCGATCTCACCCTCCTGCTCCAGGCGGGTCAGGGCGTCTGCACCCTCGGCAGCCGCGGAGGTGGTGCCTTCCGTCACGGGATGGACTCCTTCTTACTTCTTGGACGGGGACTTGGGCCGCTGCGGCCCCTTGCGCTGGCCGGACTGGGCCTTGCTGCGGGTGCCGGAGCCGGGCTGGGCCTTCTTGGCCGTGCTGTCCGGCTTGGTGTCCTGCGGCTCATCGGCGTCGGTCGGCGACGGCGACGAGGACGCTTCCTCGGAACCATCCGCCGGCTTGGCCCCGCCGGACTGACGCTGGGCCTTGGTCTGGCGCTTGGGCTGCTGGCGCTTGGGGGCCTCGGTGCTCGGCGTACCGTCCTCGGCGGTGGCGACGGCCGTGGCCTCGCTCTTCATCACGTTGCCGTCGGACTGGGCCGCGAGGCCCGCCTTGGTCAGACCGTTGACGAACTTGCGCTCGAACTCGTTGCGGTCGCGGCCCTTGGCGACGATCGCCTTGACGATGGCCTTCTCACGCCGGTTGCGGGTCTTGCCGTGGTGTGTGACGTGCTTGTACAGACGCTCCAGGTAGGCGGCCTGGGCCTTGGAACCCGGGGTCGGGTTGTTGTGGATGACGTACATCTGCTGGCCCATGGTCCACACGTTGGTGGTCAGCCAGTAGACGAGGACACCGACCGGGAAGTTGATACCGAAGACGGCGAACATCACCGGGAAGACGTACATCAGCATCTTCTGCTGCTGCATGAACGGTGTCTTCACCGTCGTGTCGACGTTCTTCGTCATCAGCTGGCGCTGCGTGTAGAACTGCGACGCCGACATCAGGACGATCATGATCGCGGTGACGACCCGGACGTCGGTCAGCGAGGCATCGAGCGCGGCGACCTTGTCGGCGCCGTCCGTGAACTTCGCGGCCAGTGGGGCGCCGACGATGTGCGCCATACGAGCGCTGGCGAGCAGCTGATTGTCGATGACGCCGATCGTCGTGCCCGTCGCGATGCCGTTGAGCACGTGGTACAGAGCGAAGAAGAACGGGGACTGCGCCAGGATGGGAAGGCACGAGGAGAGGGGGTTGGTACCCGACTCCTTGTACAGCTTCATCATCTCTTCGGACTGGCGCTGCTTGTCGTTCTTGTAACGTTCCTGGATCTTCTTCATCTCGGGCTGCAGGGTCTGCATGGCCCGAGTCGCCTTGATCTGCTTCACGAAGAGCGGGATCAGGCAAATACGGATCAGGATCACCAGAGACACGATGGACAGGCCCCAGGCCCAGCCCGTGTCGGGACCGAAGATCGTCCCGTACACCGAGTGAAACTGGACAATGACCCAGGAGACGGGTGTCGTGATGAAGCTGAAGAGGCTGGCAATCGTGTCCACTAATCATGCTCCTTGGGCATGGGACGAGGTCTCTGCGGCCGGGCTCGAGGGCAGATCCCCCTCGGTGGCCGGTTCGGCGGCGGAGGGCCCGCCCTTGCGTGCGCGCCAGGCGTCGCGCAGCATTTCGTGCCACCGCGGGCGCTTGCGCGGCGGGACATGATCCACACCACCGAGCGACCACGGATTGCACCGCAGGATGCGCCAGGCGGTCAGTGCCGTTCCCTTGATCGCACCGTGCCGGTCGATGGCCGTGTAGCCGTAGTGGGAACACGAGGGGTAGTACTTGCACACGGGCCCGAGCAGTGGACTGATCGTCCACTGATAAATCTTGATCAGGGCCAGCAGCGGGTACTTCATCGCGTGCCCCCTCCTCCCAGTAGCCGCTGAAGTGCGGTATCCAGGTCTCGGGCCAGCTGTGCAAAGTCGGCGTCACCCGCACCGGGCAGCGCTCGTATGACTACCAGGCTACCGGGGGGCAGCAGGGCCACTCGGTCGCGCATCAGATGGCGAAGCCTGCGCTTCACCTTGGTGCGTACGACCGCACCGCCCACGGCCTTGCTCACGACGAAACCCGCACGCGTCGGGGGAGCGCTCTCCCCCAGCACGTGCGGGTCCGTGGCACCGCTACGAAGGTGGACGACGAGGAGCGGGCGTCCGGCCCGGCGTCCTCGGCGTACCGCGGTCGCGAAGTCCTCGCGCCGCCTCAGCCGATGCTCGGTAGGCAGCACGTCATGACCTGTACGCGATCAGGCGGACAGACGGGCGCGACCCTTGCTGCGGCGGGACGCCAGGATGGCGCGGCCGGCACGGGTACGCATACGCAGCCGGAAGCCGTGGGTCTTCGCGCGACGACGGTTGTTCGGCTGGAAGGTGCGCTTGCTCACTCGGGGGCTCCAGTAATGACTCGGTGGGTGGCGGGGTGTCACCTGGCTGTCACCGTGCGCCCACGAGTAGCTCGCATTACGCCCGAGTGCACCGCTTCCCGATCACCGACATGTTCCCTGGTCGGAACACTGGTACGTGATCTGTGCCCATCGGAGGCAGGCGGCAGCAGCCATCGACAACTCGACCTGGTTACGGTACGCGGGGCCGCGCCGTCCGGTCAAACCAGCGACCCATGAGGGACACTTGTCCACAGGCTGGGGACAACAACTTGAACCACGCCGGTCGCCCTGACTACCGTGACTGGACTCCGACTCGTTCCCTTGTCCCCGGCCCAGTCCCGTCCCGGGCCCGACCGCCCGATCTACATCCCGAACCTCCCGCGACGACACCCGCGCGGGACCTGTGAGAGAGCGTGCCCTGTGGCTGACGTACCTGCCGATCTTGCCGCAGTGTGGCCACGCGTACTCGAACAGCTCCTAGGTGAGGGGCGCGGGCCGGGCGTCGAGGCGAAGGACGAGCACTGGATCCGCCGCTGCCAGCCGCTGGCGCTGGTCGCCGACACCGCCCTGCTCGCGGTGCCGAACGAGTTCGCGAAGGGCGTCCTCGAAGGCCGGCTGGCGCCGATCGTCAGCGACACCCTCAGCCGCGAGTGCGGCCGCCCCATCCGCATCGCGATCACCGTCGACGACTCCGCGGGCGAGCCCCCGCCACCCACGCCGCCCGCCCAGCCACGCTACGAGGAACCCGAGCTCCCCGGCCGCGACCCTTACGACGGCCAAGGCGGCTACGAGGGATACAAGGGCTACGGCCGCCACCGCGCGGACGACCACCGGTCAGGCCGACCCGACCAACTGTCCACGGACCCCACGGACCACCTCCCACCCGCCCGCGCCGACCACCTCCCACCCGCCCGCGCCGACCACCTCCCACCCGCCCGCCCTGCGTATCCGGGTGAGTACCAGCGCCCCGAGCCCGGTGCCTGGCCGCGCTCGTCGCAGGACGACTACGGCTGGCAGCAGCAGCGGCTCGGCTTCCCCGAGCGCGACCCGTACGCGACACCGGCGCCCGACTACCGCACGCAGTCACTGGAGCGCTCGCCGTACGAGCAGCAGCGCCCGGACTACGACGGCGCGCGCACCGACTTCGACCAGCAGCGCCCCGACCGGCGCGAGCTGCCGGAGCCGCCCTCCGGCAGCGGCCATATGCACCGGGGCGGTCCGGCCGGCCCCGGACTGCCCGCCACTGGTTCGCCCGGTCCGCTGGCCGCACAACCCGCGCCGACCAGCGGACCGGGCGAGCCCACCGCGCGGCTGAACCCGAAGTACCTCTTCGACACGTTCGTCATCGGCGCCTCGAACCGCTTCGCGCACGCGGCCGCGGTCGCCGTCGCCGAAGCACCGGCGAAGGCGTACAACCCCCTCTTCATCTACGGCGAGTCGGGGCTCGGCAAGACACACCTGCTGCACGCCATCGGTCACTACGCGCGCAGCCTCTACCCGGGCACCCGCGTGCGGTACGTGAGCTCCGAGGAATTCACCAACGAGTTCATCAACTCGATCCGCGACGGCAAGGCGGACGCGTTCCGCAAGCGCTACCGCGACATGGACATCCTGCTCGTCGACGACATCCAGTTCCTGGCGCAGAAAGAGTCGACACAGGAGGAGTTCTTCCACACCTTCAACACACTCCACAACGCCAACAAGCAGATCGTGCTGTCCTCCGACCGGCCGCCCAAGCAACTGGTCACCCTGGAGGACCGGCTGCGCAACCGCTTCGAGTGGGGTCTGATCACCGACGTCCAGCCGCCCGAGCTGGAAACACGCATCGCGATCCTCCGCAAGAAGGCGGTGCAGGAGCAGCTCAACGCGCCGCCGGAGGTGCTGGAGTTCATCGCCTCCCGCATCTCGCGGAACATCCGGGAACTGGAGGGCGCGCTGATCCGGGTGACGGCGTTCGCGTCGCTCAACCGGCAGCCCGTGGACCTCGGTCTGACGGAGATCGTCCTGAAGGACCTGATCCCCGGCGGCGAGGACGCGGCCCCCGAGATCACCGCGCCGGCCATCATGGCCGCCACCGCCGACTACTTCGGCCTGACGGTGGAGGACCTGTGCGGCACCTCACGCGGCCGCGCCCTGGTGACCGCCCGGCAGATCGCGATGTACCTGTGCCGTGAGCTGACGGACCTGTCGCTGCCGAAGATCGGCGCCCAGTTCGGCGGCCGCGACCACACGACCGTGATGCACGCCGACCGCAAGATCCGCGCGCTGATGGCCGAGCGGCGCTCCATCTACAACCAGGTCACCGAGCTGACGAACCGCATCAAGAACGGCTGACGGCCCCCCACACGCACCACGGCGGAGGGTGCCCCCGGGAATCTTCCCCAGGGGCACCCTCCGCCGTTCCCGGCCGCCGCGGAGAAACCCCGTCAATGCCTCCAGCCGCCACAGCGGAGCCCGGCCGCACGCTTCCGGCCGCCTCGTCGTCCCCGTCTTCATCCCCGTCTTCCTGCCGCGCCCCGGGGCGCCGCGAGCCGCCCCCCGCGTCCGCTCCGAGGCGCTCGTCCCGACACCCGCCGAGGACCCACCGAGGCGCCGCTCGCCGTCCCCAGCACTGTGGAGCGAGTGCTCTTCGCACCTTCGGGGGCGGCGCGCCGGCAACCTGCTGTTCGAATACTCGCCGGGTTACGGCCACTCTCCACAGATCCGGCGGCTTTCTTCCGTCCACATGCTGGGGACTGCGGAGTTGTCCAGACCGCATCCACAGGCTGAGCAGTCGGAAGATCATCCATCCAGGTCAGCGGCTTGTGGATCGGTGGACGAACGATCTCCACAGGCTGTGGACGAAACGAAGATCCACAGGCTGTGCACGGAGTTGTCCACCGACGACCCACAGGCTGCGGCCTGTTGTCCCCAGTGTTCCCCTGCTTCTCCACATGACTGTCCACTGTTCGGCAACGCGACGCGGCTTCTCACCGGACGGAGTGAAAGGCGTCACATCAAGGTGCCGGGTTGGGCTGTGGGAAAGGTGGGTAAAGCTGGGGACGGCACTGGGGAGAAGTGCCCCTCGGCTGTGCACGGGGTGTGCAGAACTTTCCGTTCTCCACAGAGACCCCTGGTTGTCCACCGCCGCCGCCCACAGGCCCCGTGGACAAAATCTCTGCTTTGAGCTGGGCAAACGCGGTTATCCACGGTTTCCACAGGCCCTACTACTACCCCTACTCAGAGAGAGCGGGGAATTCGTCTGGAAGCGGGTCCTGTGCACAACTCGCTCTCCGGCTCCCGACCGCCCCTCGTCACGACTTGACCCCGAGCGGCACCGACTGTCAGCGGTGTGCGTCAGACTGGTCCCCGGTGTCCTTCCCGTCACAGGGGTTCTCGACACCGAGTCAGACGACGAAGGCCGAGCAGGGCGAGAACGCCGGCAACAGCAGGAGGCGGCTTACGGTGAAGATCCGGGTGGAACGCGACGTACTCGCGGAGGCAGTGGCCTGGGCGGCACGCAGCCTCCCGGCCCGTCCGCCGGCGCCTGTCCTCGCCGGCCTGCTGCTGAAGGCCGAGGACGGTCAGCTGAGCCTCTCCAGCTTCGACTACGAGGTCTCCGCGCGAGTGTCGGTGGAGGCCGAGGTCGAGGAGGAGGGCACGGTCCTCGTGTCCGGCCGTCTCCTCGCCGACATCTCCCGCGCCCTGCCCAACCGCCCGGTGGAGATCTCCACAGACGGTGTACGGGCGACGGTGGTGTGCGGCACCTCCCGGTTCACCCTCCACACCCTCCCGGTGGAGGAGTACCCGGCACTGCCCCAGATGCCGAACGCGACGGGCACGGTCCCGGGCGAGGTCTTCGCCTCCGCCGTGCAGCAGGTCGCCATCGCCGCCGGCCGCGACGACACGCTGCCCGTCCTCACAGGTGTCCGCATCGAGATCGAGGGCGACACGGTCACGCTGGCCTCCACCGACCGCTACCGCTTCGCGGTCCGCGAGTTCCTGTGGAAGCCGGAGAACCCGGAAGCGTCCGCGGTCGCCCTGGTGCCCGCCAAGACCCTTCTGGACACCGCCAAGGCGCTGACCAGTGGCGACTCTGTGATTCTGGCGCTGTCCGGATCGGGTGCGGGCGAAGGCCTGATCGGTTTCGAGGGCGCCGGCCGGCGCACCACGACCCGCCTGCTGGAGGGCGACCTCCCGAAGTACCGCACGCTGTTCCCGACGGAGTTCAACTCGGTCGCCACCATCGAGACCGCCCCCTTCGTGGAGGCCGTCAAGCGTGTCGCCCTGGTCGCCGAGCGCAACACCCCGGTGCGGCTCAGCTTCGAGCAGGGCGTGCTGATCCTGGAGGCCGGCTCCAGCGACGACGCACAGGCTGTGGAAAGGGTCGACGCCCAGCTGGAGGGTGACGACATCTCGATCGCCTTCAACCCGACCTTCCTGCTGGACGGTCTGAGCGCCATCGACTCCCCGGTGGCCCGGCTGTCCTTCACGACGTCCACGAAGCCCGCACTGCTGGGCGGCAAGCCGGCTGTGGACGCGGAGGCGGACGAGGCGTACAAGTACCTGATCATGCCGGTGCGACTCAGCGGCTGACAGCGGTCCACCGGGTGCCCACGCCCGGTGGATCACCGGGCTCATCGGGCGAAGCCGCAGGTGAGAGGGGTTACGCATGAGCGCGTAGGCCCACAGGTGTGCATGAGCGTCCGGGTTTAGGCTCGGACGCGGGTACGAAAGTGCCCCCATGCCACTCGCAACCTAAGGAACAACTGATGGAGCTCGGTCTCGTCGGCCTCGGCAAGATGGGCGGCAACATGCGCGAGCGGATCCGCCGCGCAGGCCACACCGTCATCGGATACGACCGCAACCCGGACCTCGCCGATGTCCACAGTCTTCAAGAGCTTGTGGACAAGCTGCAGGGCCCGCGGGTGGTGTGGGTGATGGTTCCGGCCGGTGGCCCGACCCAGTCCACGATCGACGAGCTGGTCGAGCTGCTGGAGCCCGGCGACGTCGTCGTGGACGGCGGGAACTCCCGCTGGACGGACGACGAGAAGCACGCCGGGGAACTCGCGGCCAAGGGCGTCGGCTTCGTCGACTGCGGTGTCTCCGGCGGCGTCTGGGGCCTGGAGAACGGCTACGCGCTGATGTACGGCGGCGACGCCGAGAACGTCGCCAAGGTGCAGCCGATATTCGACGCCCTCAAGCCCGAGGGCGCCTTCGGCTCGGTGCACGCGGGCAAGGTCGGCGCGGGCCACTTCGCGAAGATGGTCCACAACGGCATCGAGTACGCGATGATGCAGGCCTACGCCGAGGGCTGGGAACTGCTGGAGAAGGTCGACTCCGTGGAGAACGTCCGCGAGGTCTTCCGCTCCTGGCAGGAGGGCACGGTCATCCGCTCCTGGCTGCTGGACCTCGCGGTCAACGCCCTCGACGAGGACGAGCACCTGGACAGGCTGCGCGGCTGGGCGGCCGACTCGGGCGAGGGCCGCTGGACCGTGGAGGCGGCCATCGACAACGCGGTGCCGCTGCCGGCGATCACGGCGTCGCTGTTCGCGCGGTTCGGCTCGCGGCAGGACGACTCGCCGCAGATGAAGATGATCGCGGCGCTGCGCAACCAGTTCGGTGGCCACGCGGTCGAGAAGAAGTAGTGGGGGAGGTCGGCGAACGACCATGCACGTCACGCATCTGTCGCTGGCCGACTTCCGCTCGTACGCCCGGGTCGAGGTCCCGCTCGACCCGGGCGTCACCGCCTTCGTCGGCCCCAACGGCCAGGGCAAGACGAACCTCGTGGAGGCGGTCGGCTACCTCGCCACCCTCAGCAGCCACCGCGTCTCCTCCGACGCGCCCCTGGTCCGGATGGGCGCCGAGCGCGCGATCATCCGGGCGCAGGTCCGGCAGGGCGAACGGCAGCAACTGGTCGAGCTGGAGCTGAACCCCGGCAAGGCCAACCGCGCCCGCGTCAACCGGTCCTCCCAGGGCAGACCGCGTGATGTGCTCGGCATCGTCCGCAGCGTCCTGTTCGCGCCCGAGGACCTCGCGCTGGTCAAGGGCGACCCCGGCGAGCGGCGCCGCTTCCTCGACGAGCTGATCACCGCGCGGTCCCCGCGGATGGCGGGCGTCCGCTCCGACTACGACCGGGTCCTCAAGCAGCGCAACACCCTCCTCAAGACGGCCGCGCTGGCCCGCCGCCACGGCGGACGCTCCATGGACTTGTCGACCCTCGACGTCTGGGACCAGCACCTCGCGCGCGCGGGCGCGGAGCTGCTCGGCCGGCGCCTCGAGCTGATCGCGGCGCTCCAGCCGCTCGCCGACAAGGCGTACGAGCAACTGGCACCCGGCGGCGGCCCCCTCGCCCTGGAGTACAGGCCGTCCGCTCCCGGTGAGGCCCACACCCGCGAGGCCCTCTACGAGCAGCTGATGTCCGCGCTCGCCGAGGCCCGCAAGCAGGAGATCGAGCGCGGCGTCACCCTGGTGGGACCCCACCGCGACGATCTGCTCCTCAAACTCGGTCAGCTGCCCGCCAAGGGATACGCCTCCCACGGCGAGTCCTGGTCCTACGCGCTGGCGCTGCGCCTGGCGTCGTACGACCTCCTCCGGGCGGAAGGCAACGAGCCGGTGCTCGTCCTCGACGACGTCTTCGCCGAGCTGGACACCCGCCGCCGCGAGCGCCTCGCCGAACTGGTGGCGCCCGGCGAGCAGGTCCTGGTGACCGCCGCGGTCGACGACGACGTACCGCACGTACTGGCGGGGGCGCGGTTCGCCGTGTCCGACGGCACCGTGGAGCGCGCATGAGCACCGGCGAACCGGCACCGAAGAAGACCCCTGAGCTGTCGGGCGTGGACCTCGCGCGCGTGGCGCTCCGGGCGGCCAAGGAACAGGCACGCGCGCGGGGGGACGCCGCACAGCAGAAGAAGCAGGCGCGGCGCGGCGGTCTGCGCTCCGGCGCGCGCGCCGATCGCCGCGACCCCATGGCGCTCGGGGCGGCCATCAACCGGCTGATCACCGAGCGCGGCTGGGAGACCCCGGCCGCCGTGGGCGGTGTGATGGGCCGCTGGCCGCAGATCGTCGGCGAGGACCTCGCCAAGCACTGCGTCCCGCAGAGGTACGACGAGGACGAACGCGTGCTGACCGTGGGGTGCGATTCCACGGCATGGGCCACACAGCTGCGGCTGCTGGCCCCGCAGCTGGTCGCGCGCCTGAACGAGGATCTGGGGCACGGCACGGTCCGGTTGATCAAGGTCCATGGCCCCGGCGGCCCCGCCCGCCGCTTCGGCCCTCTGCGTGCCCCGGGGAGCATGGGCCCCGGTGACACCTACGGGTGACCTCCATCACGTCGGGCCGTCGGACGCATGCGCCGGCGGCCCCTGCGCCGTACCCGCGCGCGGTTGCGAACATCCACCGGACTCCGGCGTTGCCAAGGGTTGACAGCCGGAAGCGCTGAGTGCCTCGTAGAGCCTCTTGGAGCCCCGTTCCGCATATGGGGAGTCGGACGAGACCGGTTGAGGGCGGCACATGCGGATCCAGGTACCGGCAAACCCCCATCACTGTCAGCGCTACCGGTAGACTGGGAGACAATCCCGCCCCGATCGTGGGGACCGTCCGGGTAACGCTGAGCAACGCTGATCAAGGCTTACCAACGCAACATGCCGCAGCCGCTCCGGCAACCGCCGACGAGCCTGCCTTGTGCTGTGCCAGAAAGGGCGCTTCGTGGCCGATTCCGGCAACCCCAACGAGAACATCCCGTCCACCGACGCCGGCGTGGCGACCAGCTCGAACGGCGAGGTCACCGCGTCGTACGACGCCAGCGCCATCACCGTCCTCGAGGGTCTGGACGCGGTCCGCAAGCGACCCGGCATGTACATCGGCTCGACCGGTGAGCGTGGCCTGCACCACCTCGTGTACGAGGTGGTCGACAACTCCGTCGACGAGGCCCTGGCCGGTTACGCGGACACGATCGCGATCACGATCCTCGCCGACGGCGGCGTGCGCGTCGTGGACAACGGGCGCGGCATCCCGGTCGGCATCGTCGCCTCGGAGAACAAGCCGGCCGTGGAGGTCGTGCTGACCGTGCTGCACGCGGGCGGCAAGTTCGGCGGCGGCGGCTACGCGGTCTCCGGCGGTCTGCACGGCGTCGGCGTCTCCGTGGTGAACGCCCTGTCGACCAAGGTGTCCGTCGAGATCAGGACCGACGGGTACCGCTGGACGCAGGACTACAAGATGGGCGTCCCGACGGCCCCGCTGGTCCGGCACGAGGCGACGGACGAGACCGGCACGTCGGTCACCTTCTGGGCCGACCCGGACATCTTCGAGACCACCGAGTACTCCTTCGAGACGCTCTCCCGGCGTTTCCAGGAGATGGCGTTCCTCAACAAGGGTCTGACGATCAGGCTCACCGACGAGCGCGAGTCGGCGAAGGCCACCTCTGGGGCGGACGAGGCGGGCGCGGACGAGACCCCCGAGGTCAAGACCGTCACGTACCACTACGAGGGCGGCATCGTCGACTTCGTGAAGTACCTCAACTCCCGCAAGGGAGACGTGGTGCACCCCACCGTGATCGACCTGGAGGCCGAGGACAAGGACAAGAGCCTGTCCCTCGAGGTCGCGATGCAGTGGAACAGCGGCTACAGCGAGGGCGTGTACTCCTTCGCCAACATCATCCACACCCACGAGGGCGGTACGCACGAAGAGGGCTTCCGGGCCGCCCTGACCTCCCTGATCAACAAGTACGCGCGCGACAAGAAGCTGCTGCGCGAAAGGGACGACAACCTCACCGGTGACGACATCCGCGAGGGCCTGACCGCGATCATCTCGGTCAAGCTGAGCGAGCCGCAGTTCGAGGGCCAGACCAAGACCAAGCTCGGCAACACCGAGGCGAAGACCTTCGTCCAGAAGGCGGTCTACGAGCACCTCAACGACTGGCTGGACCGCAACCCGAACGAGGCCACGGACATCGTCCGCAAGGGCATCCAGGCGGCCACCGCGCGCGTGGCGGCCCGCAAGGCCCGTGACCTCACGCGCCGCAAGGGCCTGCTGGAGACCGCGTCGCTGCCGGGCAAGCTGTCCGACTGCCAGTCGAACGACCCCACCAAGTGCGAGATCTTCATCGTCGAGGGTGACTCCGCCGGTGGTTCGGCCAAGTCCGGCCGCAACCCGGAGTACCAGGCGATCCTCCCCATCCGAGGCAAGATCCTCAACGTCGAGAAGGCGCGGATCGACAAGATCCTGCAGAACCAGGAGATCCAGGCGCTGATCTCCGCCTTCGGCACCGGCGTGCACGAGGACTTCGACATCTCCAAGCTCCGCTATCACAAGATCATCCTGATGGCGGACGCCGATGTCGACGGCCAGCACATCAACACCCTGTTGCTGACCTTCCTGTTCCGCTTCATGCGGCCGTTGGTCGAGGCCGGACACGTGTACCTCTCCCGCCCGCCGCTCTACAAGATCAAGTGGGGCCGGGACGACTTCGAGTACGCGTACTCGGACCGCGAGCGCGACGCGCTGATCGAGCTGGGCCGCCGCAACGGCAAGCGGATCAAGGACGACTCGGTGCAGCGCTTCAAGGGCCTCGGCGAGATGAACGCCGAGGAGCTGCGGGTGACGACCATGGACGTCGACCACCGCGTCCTCGGCCAGGTCACCCTCGACGACGCCGCGCAGGCCGACGACCTCTTCTCGGTGCTGATGGGCGAGGACGTCGAGGCACGCCGCGCATTCATCCAGCGCAACGCCAAGGACGTCCGCTTCCTCGACATCTGAGTCGGTCTCAGCTGACCGCACCAGGAAGGATCTTCACCAGCAATGGCCGACGAGAACACCCCCGTGACACCTGAAGAGGGCGGCGAGACCACGCTGCGCGTCGAGCCCGTCGGGCTCGAGACGGAGATGCAGCGCTCGTACCTCGACTACGCGATGTCCGTCATCGTCTCGCGTGCGCTGCCCGACGTGCGGGACGGTCTGAAGCCCGTGCACCGCCGTGTCCTGTACGCGATGTACGACGGCGGCTACCGGCCCGAGAAGGGCTTCTACAAGTGCGCCCGCGTCGTCGGCGACGTCATGGGCAACTACCACCCGCACGGCGACTCCTCGATCTACGACGCGCTGGTCCGCCTCGCGCAGCCGTGGTCGATGCGGATGCCGCTGGTGGACTCCAACGGCAACTTCGGCTCCCCGGGCAACGACCCCGCGGCCGCCATGCGCTACACCGAGTGCAAGATGGCGCCGCTGTCGATGGAGATGGTCCGCGACATCGACGAGGACACCGTCGACCTCACGGACAACTACGACGGCCGCTCCCAGGAGCCGACGGTCCTGCCGTCCCGCTTCCCGAACCTGCTGATCAACGGCTCCGCCGGGATCGCGGTCGGCATGGCGACCAACATCCCGCCGCACAACCTGCGCGAGGTCGCGGCCGGCGCCCAGTGGTACCTGGAGAACCCGGACGCCTCGCACGAGGAGCTGCTGGACGCCCTCATCGAGCGCATCAAGGGCCCCGACTTCCCCACCGGAGCCCTGGTGGTGGGCCGCAAGGGCATCGAGGAGGCCTACCGCACCGGCCGCGGCTCGATCACCATGCGGGCGGTCGTCCAGGTCGAGGAGATCCAGAACCGCCAGTGCCTGGTGGTCACCGAGCTGCCGTACCAGGTCAACCCGGACAACCTCGCGCAGAAGATCGCCGACCTGGTCAAGGACGGCAAGATCGGCGGCATCGCGGACGTCCGCGACGAGACGTCGTCCCGTACCGGCCAGCGCCTGGTCATCGTGCTCAAGCGGGACGCGGTCGCCAAGGTCGTCCTGAACAACCTCTACAAGCACACCGACCTGCAGACGAACTTCGGCGCCAACATGCTGGCGCTGGTCGACGGCGTGCCGCGCACGCTGTCCCTGGACGCGTTCATCCGTCACTGGGTGACGCACCAGATCGAGGTCATCGTCCGCCGTACGCGCTTCCGGCTGCGCAAGGCCGAGGAGCGGGCGCACATCCTGCGCGGTCTGCTGAAGGCCCTGGACGCCATCGACGAGGTCATCGCGCTGATCCGGCGCAGCCACACCGTCGAGATCGCCCGCGACGGCCTGATGAGCCTGCTGGAGATCGACGACATCCAGGCCAACGCCATCCTCGAGATGCAGTTGCGCCGCCTCGCGGCCCTGGAGCGCCAGAAGATCGTCCAGGAGCACGACGAGCTCCAGGCGAAGATCCACGAGTACAACGCGATCCTCGCCTCGCCCGTCCGCCAGCGCGGCATCATCAGCGAGGAACTCGCCGCGATCGTCGAGAAGTACGGCGACGACCGCCGCTCCCAGCTCGTTCCCTTCGACGGTGACATGTCCATCGAGGACCTCATCGCCGAGGAGGACATCGTCGTCACGGTCACCCGCGGCGGCTACGTCAAGCGCACCAAGACCGACGACTACCGCGCGCAGAAGCGCGGCGGCAAGGGCGTGCGCGGCACGAAGCTCAAGGAAGACGACATCGTCGACCACTTCTTCGTGTCGACCACCCATCACTGGCTGCTGTTCTTCACCAACAAGGGCCGCGTCTACCGCGCGAAGGCCTACGAGCTGCCGGACGCCGGCCGGGACGCGCGCGGCCAGCATGTCGCGAACCTGCTCGCCTTCCAGCCGGACGAGTCGATCGCCGAGATCCTCGCGATCCGCGACTACGAGGCCGCGCCGTACCTGGTGCTCGCCACCAAGGGCGGTCTGGTCAAGAAGACGCCTCTGAAGGATTACGATTCGCCGCGCTCCGGCGGTGTCATCGCGATCAATCTCCGTGAGATGGAGGACGGTTCCGATGACGAGCTGATCGGGGCCGAGCTGGTTTCGTCCGATGACGATCTGCTCCTGATCAGCAGGAAGGCTCAGTCGATCCGGTTCACCGCGACCGACGAGTCCCTGCGTCCGATGGGCCGTGCCACCTCGGGCGTCAAGGGCATGAGTTTCCGCGAGGGAGACGAGCTGCTCTCGATGAATGTTGTTCGACCCGGTACGTTCGTGTTCACTGCCACCGACGGCGGGTACGCGAAGCGGACCGTCGTCGACGAGTACCGCGTCCAGGGTCGCGGCGGCCTCGGCATCAAGGCCGCCAAGATCGTCGAGGACCGTGGTTCGCTCGTCGGCGCGCTGGTGGTCGAGGAGACCGATGAGATCCTCGCCATCACGCTGTCGGGCGGTGTGATTCGTACGCGAGTCAACGAGGTCAGGGAGACGGGCCGTGACACCATGGGCGTCCAACTGATCAACCTGGGCAAGCGCGATGCCGTGGTCGGTATCGCACGTAACGCCGAGGCGGGGCGCGAGGCGGAGGAGGTCGACGGCGACGGTGCCGTGGACGAGACCGCCGAGGAAGCCGCGGCCTCCGGCACGGACGAGGGTGAGGCGCCCTCGGCCGAGTAGCACGAGGAGTGAGTCAGCGTGAGCGGAGCCACGGGCGCCGGATCGACCGGTTCGGACACGGACGGCGGCGGCCGTGGCTCCGCCACGGACTCGGCACACTCCCATGAGTCTCATGGATCCCAGGGGGGAACTGTGACGGACACCCGAGGCCCGCAGACCCAGCAGCACGCGGCTGGAGCGGGCCCGGCCGCTCCGGGCGCCCAGCAGGCCGCGCCGAACACACCGCCGGCCGACGCCTCACCCCTGCCGGGGGAGCGCCGCCCGCAGCAGGCCGCGGGGCCCTACCACCCGCCGCAGGCCTACCCGGCGCAGCAGGCGACGGGCGCCGTGCGCCGCCCCCGGACCGGCGCACGCACCACCCCCCGCACCCGCAAGGCGCGGCTCAGGGTGGCGAAGGCCGACCCGTGGTCGGTGATGAAGGTCAGCTTCCTGCTCTCCGTCGCGCTCGGCATCTGCACGATCGTCGCGGCCGCGGTGCTGTGGATGGTCATGGACGCCATGGGGGTCTTCTCCACGGTCGGCGGGACGATCTCGGAGGCCACCGGCTCCAACGATGCGAACGGCTTCGACCTCCAGTCGTTCCTGTCCCTGTCGAACGTGCTCATCTTCACGACGATCATCGCGGTCATCGACGTGATCCTGGCGACCGCCCTCGCGACGCTCGGCGCGTTCATCTACAACCTTTCCGCGGGCTTCGTGGGCGGCGTCGAGCTGACGCTGGCGGAGGACGAGTGAGCGGAGCCCCAAGGAGCGCGGCGGCACCCGAGGGCCGGGCTCCGGGCGCCCGGCCGTCCGCCGCCGGGTAACCGATTTTGGGACTTCCCACGTCGTGCGCTAATCTTCAGGGGTCAGCGAGCGGGACACACACCGCGGAGCACGGCGGGGCTATAGCTCAGTTGGTTAGAGCGCATCCCTGATAAGGATGAGGCCACAGGTTCAAATCCTGTTAGCCCCACCAGCGCGAAAACCCCCAACCGATTATGGTTGGGGGTTTTCGGCATTCACGGCCGGCATCGGCCGCCTTCTCTGTGTCAACGGCCCGGCACCTGGGAGCGGGTGCCGGGCCGTTCGTCGTGGGGCGTTGTACGCAAGTTCGCCCGGGGTGGGGCCGCGGCGCTGGTGCGGGGGCGGTGGCGCGGCCGGAAGGTCTGGTCAGTGCTGGAGCCGTCCGGTCGTATCGGGGGGATCGGCGGGCCGGCTGGGGGCTCTGAGGGCGCAGCGGGCGAGGCGGAGCGTCGGTGCGGAGACCGGCAGGCGGTGACGGCAGGCCGGGGAGGAACCGTGGGCCTCGGCGCGGATCCGTTGTTTCATCGTGGGGGGCAGGGACCGGTAGCGTCCGTGGGCCGGTCGCTGGGGTGTCACCTGGGCCGTGGTGCTGTTGCGGGCCGGCTGGGGCCGGGGTACATCCGCGGCGGCGGTGGTCGTGGTGATGAATCCCAGCGCGGTGAACAGCGCGAGGAAGGCGGTGACGACGGCGGTCCACAGCTTCATGACCTGGGTGCGGGCCATGACCCCTCACTTTCGGGTCGAGCGATTTGCGTACTTTCCTCATGATGTGTAGAGAGGCCGCGAAGTGGTGGACCGACGCCCGTGGCGCATCGATCTTCGGATGAACACCACTCGGATGGACGCAGGAGACCCGGAAAAGTCAGGAAAGGCGGGGAGGGCGCCGAACGTCACCCTCTGTGAGGAATGATCACGCGGAGACGCGGCGGGGGCGTCCGGCCGTACTGCGCTGTCCCGGGGCGGAGTTGAGCACCGGCTCAGGTCACCGATCGATATCGATCGGTGTGTATAGTCGGGCGGCAGAAGTCCCCTACGTCAAGGAAAGACGAGGTCGCGCGGTGAAGAAGCTCCTCCTGGTCGCACTGGCCGCCATCGGCGGGCTCCTCGTGTACCGCCAGATCCAGGCGGATCGCGCCGAGCAGGACCTGTGGACGGAGGCGACCGACTCCGTGTCCACGGGTTCGTGAGTCCACACGGACAAAAGACAGCAGAGCAGGCCCCGACCGCCGGTGCGGTCGGGGTTTTGTGTTTTTCCCGTCCCCCCGGCTCCTGAGGGGAAGCGTTTCGGCCGCTCGTACGCAATACCGGGGTGCCGCCGTGGCCCGCGGGGCAGGATGGGCGACGGGCCCGGGACGGCGGAGTACGGCGGGGGTGGAGCGTGCGGCAGCGGCGTACGGAAGCGGGAGACGGGTCCTCGTGGCGCGGTCGTACGCCGGCGCACGCGTTCGCGGCCCTGTGCGCGGCGGTGGCGCTCGGCACGGTTTCGGCACTCCCCGCGCGGGCCGCGCCACCCCCCGCGGTCGGCGACGGCACGCCCGCCCCCTACGCGTTCGCCCGCGACGCCGGGACGGTCACCGGTGCGGCGGGCACCACGGACGCCGTACGCCTGGACCCCGGGCGCCTCTACCGGAGCCCGCTGCCCCCGGGCGCCAAGCGCTACTACCGTCTGGACCTCGACGCCTTTGCCAACGCCTATGTCTCCGCGACGGCCGTGCCGCGGGCGGGGGCGCGCGTCACCTCCTCCGACGGCCTCAAGGTGTCCGTCCAGGACGCCGACGGCACCACGTGCTCCTCGGGCACCTCGCACTTCGGACCCACCCAGAGCCCGCACCCGATCGCCGCCTGGGCCTCGCGCGAGACCGGCCCCGGGACCTACGGGTGCAAGAGGGCGGGGGCGTACTACGTGGTCGTAGAACGGCGCGATCTGACCGCCGCCGTGCCCGTCGGCTGGGACCTCGAGCTGGACTACGTCTCCGAACCCGCCCCGCGCCGGGCCGGGGCCCTCACCCCGCCCGGGACCTGGAACTCCGGGTCCCCGGAGCCCGTCCTCGGCGAGGCCGCGCGACGCACGGGCGGGGCGGGCTTCGCCACGGCGAGCGCCCTGGGGCAGGGCGTCTGGCAGGACGGCATCAGGCCCGGGCAGACCCTCTTCTACAAGGTGCCCGTCGACTGGGGACAGCAGCTTTCCGCCACCGTGGAGATGGGCAGCTCCGGGGGCGGCGACGGCTATGTCGGCACCGCCGTGGCCATGTCGCTCTACAACCCCGTCCGGGCCTACGTCGAGGACGCCGACGCCGGGTACAGCGGCACACAGACCTCGGCGGCGCTGGATCCGCTGCCGCCCGTCGACTACGCCAACCGCGGCGCCGTCGGCAGCCGTGCGGGCGGTATGCGGTTCGCGGGCTGGTACTACCTGGCCGTCCACCTCGGGGCACCCGTGGCGGAGCGGTTCGGCGGCGGTCCGTTCGGGCTGACCCTGCGGGTGCGGGTGAGCGGGACCCCGGTGGCCGGGCCGGTGTACGCCGGGCGGTCCGCGCCGCGCGATGTGTTCGAGGTCACGTCCGCGGACCGGGCGGAAGCGACGGCGGGCGCGGGGGCGGAGTCCGACGCGGGCGCAGGCAACGGTCCCGGCGGGTCCTCGCCCCGCACCGCCCCGGCCGGCGCCGGCAGCGTGGCGGCGGGGGACACCCGCGCGCTGAAGCTGGTCGCCGTGGGCGGGATCGGCACGGGAAGCGCGCTGGTCCTGTGGCTCGGGGCGTGGACGGTGGTGGCCGGCCGGCGGCGGGCCCGGCGCCGATGGGCGGGGTGACCGCCGTTCAGAGGCGGGTCAGGGCCCAGAAGCCCACCGCGAAGCAGACCAGCGCGAGGAGCAGGACCGGCACGGTGACCTTCGCCGGCGGTCCCGCGCGCCGGGGGGCCGCTCTCCTGCCGTGCCGTGCGACCCGCTGCGGCTGGGTGGGGGCGTACGGCGACGGCGCGGCGCCCGCGTAGACCCCGCCCTGCCCGGCTGTCGTCGCCGGGGCCGTGTGCGGGCCGGGGGCGGGCACATACGTGGATTCGTGCTGCGGGGCGGGGGCCGTGTACACGGGGGCCGGAGCCGGAGCCGCCACGGTGGCGGGGGGCGTGGGCGGCGGCCCGGGCGCGTCCGGCAGCGCACCGAGCGGCGCTCGTGGCAGCGGCGGCGGCAGCGGGAAGCTCCCGGTGTCCGACATCGTGGACGGCCGCGCGGGAGGCGTCGGATCGGCGGCCGGCCTGGGCGGTACGCCGCCCGGCGCGGCCTGCGGTCGTACGGCGGGGGGAGGCGGCCCGGATGGGGAGGGGGCGAGAGGTGGAGAAGGAATGAAAGGGTCGGATGGGGCGGAAGTGGTAGAAGGGGTGGAATCGGCAGAAGATGCGGCAGCGGGAGGAGGTGCGGAAGCGGGAGGAGGTGCGGCAGGCGTGGCGGCGGGCGTGCCGGACGCCGCCGGGGCGGCGGTCGGCCGTGGCGGGATCGCACCGGTCGTGAGTCGTGCCGGTCCGCTCTCGGGCCCGGCGAAGTCGCCCTGCGACGGCTGCGGGCGCTGCGATCCGGCTCCGGTGGACGCGGTCCACGCCACGCCGCTCGCCCCCACGCCGCTCTTCCCCGTACCGCTCGCCTCCGCACCACCGGCCGCAGGGCCCGATGCGTCGGCCGCAACGCTCGATGCCGCGGCCGCGGCGCCCGATGTGCCGAAGGTGGTGCCCCGCGTGCGCCGCGCGCCCCCCGTCACCCCCGACGCCGTACCCAGCGGCCCCTCGGGCCCGAATCCCGCCGGGAGCGGACCGAGGTGGTCGAAGATCTCGACCTGTTCGTCGTCGTCGCCTGGCTCGGGCAGCAGCTCCTTGGCCGAGCCGAGGGCCTTGCGTGCCCCCGTGGCGGTGCGGAAGCGCGCGGCCGGGTCCGGTTGCAGCAGTGTCGCCACGACCTCCCACAGGGGCCCGGGAACGCCGCGCGGTGCCCCGGGGGTGCCATGGGACGCGAAGTGCTCGACCAGGGCCCTGGCGTCCGGCTTGGCGCCCTGGAGCAGATACAGCGCGACCAGGCCCACGGCGAACAGGTCGGCCGGGAAGTCCGGTTCCGAGCCCAGCAGTTGTTCGGGCGCGAGATAGCCGGGTGTCCCCACCACGTAGTCGGCCTCCGTCAGCCGCGGCTCTCCCAGGCGCATGGCGATGCCGAAGTCCGACAGCCGCAGCCGGGGCCGTGCGGTGCCGGTGGCCTCCAGCAGCACGTTGGCGGGCTTGATGTCCCGGTGCACGACCCCTTCCGCGTGCACGGCCGCGAGCCCGGACAGCAGCTGGTCGAGCAGGGTGCAGACGAACGCCGGAGGCAGCGGGCCGTAGTCCCCGACGAGATGGACCAGCGAGCCCCCGGCCACCAGGTCCATGGTGAACAGGACCTTGTCGTCGTCCGCGGCCCAGCTGGCGGGCGCGAGCACATGGGGATGGTCGATGCGCAGCGCCTGCTCGCGCACGAACCTCAGCAGTGCGTGGGCGTCCCTCTGCAGCAGGACCTTGGCGGCCACATAGCGGCGCCGCCGGTGGTCCCAGGCGCGCCAGACCGCGCCGGCTCCCCCGCGCCCGATGGGGTCGACCAGTTCGTACCGTCCGGCGAAGACCTCACCCATGGTCGTACGTCGCTCCCCCTTCCGGACGGTGCCGGGGACTCCCGCGCACCCCCCCGGCGCGGGAGTCCCCGGCGGCCGAGGTCTCGGCTAGTTCCGTACTTCGCGGGTAGCTCGTTCAGGTTTCTGGCCAGCGGGGATGTGTTGGTTCCAGGCCGAGGAGGTCGAGGAGATGGAGCTGGAC